>JAGYMQ010000134.1 GCA_018400535.1 Candidatus Cloacimonadota bacterium | reverse complement strand
AATTTTTTGAAAATTTATGCTGACTGATTTTACAATCGCTCAGATTAGGTTATAGTTTAGGCTGCAATTAATAACTGATTTTCCCTGAAAATTCATGATGAATGTTGATAAACATAAACATTATGTTGCGAGATGGCAACAACACAAAGCTTAAATATTTTATTTTACAGTGTAAAATCATTAAAGATAAGAGATTACAAAGCCTTATCTGTTTGGCACAGGGAATGCTGTCCTTAATCTAAATCTACAAGGAGGATATGATGAAGAACAAGTTTATTGTTTTATTATTTCTTTTAATTGTAGTGTCATTAAGTTGTGAAACAATGATACTACATACAAATTCGGGTGATTATGTCTTCGATGTTTCTGAAATTGACGAAATCACATTTTCCTATACTGATAGTAATGATGATTTTATTGATTTCATGAAAAGAGTTCCAATTAAATTCCTTAATAATTTCCCTAATCCATTTAATCCACAAACTACAATCAACTTTGAATTATTAGATGAGGGTAAAACAACTATTGATATCTTTAATACTAAAGGGCAAAAAGTTAGGAGAATATTAAATGAGAACCTTCAAGCCGGTAGATATAATTTTTTATGGGATGGAAAAGATAGAAACGGTCGAAAAGTAACAAGTGGTGTTTATTTTTGTAAAGTTACCAGTAATGGAAAAGAAAAAATTAATAAAATGCTTTTATTAAAATAGGAGGAAATATGAAAAAGATACTAATCGCAGTTTTTGTTGGAGTTGCTAGTATTCTATTAGCAACACAGATGATCATTCACACAACGAGTGGAAATGAGACATTTGAATTGGATCAAATCAATAGCATAACATTTTTAACACCTTCTCAAGAAGGTAAAATTGCTTTTGATTCAATAAGAGATGGCAATAGAGAAATTTACATAATGAATGAAGATGGTACTAATAAAATCAATCTAACTAATAATCCAGCTAATGATAGAATTCCATCTATATCTCCCAATATGGATCTAATAGCTTTTTGCTCTGATAGAAGTGGTTCATGGGAATTATACATCATGAATATAGATGGTTCTAATATAGTTCAGTTAACTAGTAATTTATCATCAGATGTTATAAAGGGTTCTGACTGGATTAATAACTCTACATTAGTATTTTCTCCTAAAATATCGGGTGTTTATTATTTATATAAAGTAAATACAGATGGATCTAACTTAACTCAGTTAACTGATGGATCATTAGATTCGAATCAACCAAGCGTCAATCTTAATTCAACAAAAATTTATTTTAGAAGAAACACACCTTATAATGGATATTCTTCAAGAATATTTTCATGCAATATAGATGGTAGTAATGTTCAAGAATTAACTACATCAGATAGAAGAGAGCCAGCGTGTATAATTATCAATGGTTATGAAAAAATTGTATTTCATAGACATTACCAAGATATTAATCAAATATATATAATGGATACAGACGGTAATAATGAAATAAATATATCTAATAATCAATATAATGAAGCAACTCCACATAGTGGAAATGAGAATAATCTTGTTTTTGTATCAGATAATTCTGGAGAGAATTGTATTTGGATGATGAATCATGATGGTTCAAATTTGGTACAACTTACAACAGAAGAAGCACGCAATCCATATTGGAGGAGATAATTTAGCTATACAGCACGCCATGGGGGCATGCAATCAACTCCGGGAGTTGTAAAACTTCCGGGGTTTTTTCTTACCTTGCGCAGCCTTCATTCCTTTATTCATTCAGCAAGGATTCGCAGGTTTTCCCCGATCGACTAAGCTCACTCATTTACCGATTAGGGAATATACCAAAAAGCAATTATAATACAGCATTAAACTTTCGACTCGATATCTTGTGATGTTATAGTTTTTAGCTCTGATGCGTCATTTACTACATAACTTGTCCAAATGAATTTTTCATCTTGTGATATGTTGAAAGTTACCAAGGGCTTAAGTTCGTCCAGTTATGGCAGGGCAAAGCATAGCACAGAAAACGGGATTTAGTCTTTTGTGCTCGCAATTTCACTATAACTCTTATCCATACAAGCACTGAACTCCAGTCGAGCCTGAAGTTCAGTCTATCACTCAAAAAAGCTTTCATAAATTTCTTGCCGAATAAATAAATAGTATATTTTTAACGCAAAATAAATTAGCGGAGGTTAATAGCTATGAGAGTTCACAATTTCAGTGCTGGACCGGCAGTTTTACCGGAAGAAGTTTTAAAGGAAGCGCAAGAGGAACTTTTAAGTTATCAGGGAAAGGGTCTTTCTGTTCTGGAAATGAGCCATCGATCCACAGAGTTCAAGCAGATCATGGAAGACGCCAGAAGCAGAATGCTCAAATTGATGGGGCTGGGAGATGATTACACTGCATTATTCCTTCAGGGTGGTGCCAGTATGCAGTTCTACATGATCCCCTTAAATTTCTGTGCCGAAGATAAAAAGGTAAATATCATCGATACCGGTGCCTGGTCGACCAAGGCGATCAAGGAAGTAAAAAAATTAGATAAAAAATTACACATCGCAGCCACATCGGAAGATAAAGATTTCACCTATATCCCCAAAGAATGGACTTTGTCAGATAATCCCGCCTATCTCCACATCACAACCAACAACACGATTCGCGGTACCGAATGGAAGATCGATCCCGATGTACCGCAGGATGTTCCACTCATCGCAGATATGTCTTCCAACTTTTTGAGTAAACCGCTGGAATTCGCTAAATACGATCTTATTTATGGCGGTGCTCAGAAAAATATCGGACCTGCCGGTGCTACGTTTGTTGTACTCAAAAAATCTCTGTTGGAAAAACAAAATCCCGGTATGGTTACAATGATGGATTACAATACACATATCAAAAAAGATTCTGCTTTCAATACTCCTCCCTGTTTTTCCATTTATATAATCGGGAAAGTACTCGAGTGGATCGAAGATAATGGTGGTCTGGTCGGCATGAAAAAGCGTAATGAAGAGAAAGCCGGCTATATCTATAACATTCTCGATAACTCCGATTTTTACAGGGGAACTGTTTGTTCTGATAATGAGAACTGCGAGAAACGATGCGAGTTTTAATCGACTCGTGTAGTAGTTTCCTTGAATTTTTTAGAAAAAAACCCCGAAAATTCGGGGTAAAATGGTGGAGGTGGCGGGAATCGAACCCGCGTCCAGAGATAAGTCAAAAGCCGAATCTACATGCTTAGCTGTTTTTAATCTCGTATATTCTGGGATTAGCAGTCAAACCGCAGAATAAACCAGCCTAAGCATTTTCGGATAATGTCATAGACATCCATTATCTATAGCTATCAAATATGGCGGTTCACTGTTTGTCAGATAGCATGACGAAACAGGACCGTAGCTGACTTATGCAGCTAGTGCAAAGTTATCGTTTGCAATTAAATTTTGCATCACCGTGATTAACGAGTAGGTAATCTTCTCGGCATGCATCGGCAATCCCCTTGATCTCTGTCGAAACCAAGTCACCCCCAGAAATTTATTATTAATGAACTGTGTGGATAAATTAATTTTATAGGTATTAATGTCAAATTAAAAGTATCACTGAATCAATTTAGAAATTTTCCACCAAATCTTCTGAAAAATTCTGCTTGAATTATACAATTGATAGATCAATCCATATCTATTTGTTGGTTTAATAAGTTTTAGATTTGGAATTTCCCAGGTTTCATTTGCCCAGCGATTTTTATAAGTCGTGCTGTCTTCAGCTCGAATAGGACCAAGATAAATTCCTGTGAAACCGTGTTCAAAAAAATATGTCACAGCTTCAGAAAAAAGTAAATTGCCTGGTGATAAATGCCTGAATTTTTTATCGTAACCGCGAATAATTGGAAACAAAGTTTTTCCGTGCACAAAATAGGCATCAAAGGCAATCGGCACATCATGAATATACAGAAAAAAAGCTCGAAATTCTCGATCTTCAAAAAATCTCTTTGCAGTACGCAAGATCGATTCTCGACTTTTGTTAGAAAAAGGACTGTGTTTGCTATTTGCCTGCCAGCTACGTTTAAAAATCGAAACCATCTCATTTCTGATCTTTTGCCAGGAAAGTTTTTCTACGGTCAATTCACGAAAATCATAGACTTCCATTCTTTTCAAATGATTGTAGGAGGTGTTCAATGATCTTTTTAATTTAGAAGATAATTGTGCTTTAAAATTTTTATGACCTTCACTAAAATTCATGAAAGCTTCAGGTGCAGAAAATCCAGGCTCTAATTTCCATTTATTTTCCCGCGCAATTTGCTGAATGGCTTCTGTAAGCCATTTTTCTCGTTCCACACAATATTGAAAAAAACCAACCTGCCAGCTGATTTTTGCCAGGCCTTTTTTTAAGGCGAGCTTGATGGGTACGTTTTTTTCATTTTTATCAAGCAAACCGATCAAACTGGCGGGACGAACTGTGCTGATGCGAGGCTCCAAACTCACGATCTGCGTTGGAAATAAGAGTGCAGGACTATCAATGAAATGACTGGCGATCGCCAAACCGCAGACCAGTTTATCGTAGCGGATTATCAAAACGAGGATCATATCCAGTTCTGGATTTTCCAAACAGGAAATTATCCATTTTGAGCTGTGAAAAGCTGTTGTCCAGGATTGCTTTGCAGCTAAATCATCCCAGGTTTTTTGCCAGTTCTCAAATATACTTTTTTGCCTGATTAGAAGGATCTTATCATTTTCCATTTATCGTTTCTTCATAAATTTTTATCACGTTTTGCAGGGTTTTTTCCCACGAATAATTTGCTCTGGCATATTGAGCTGCAAATTTCCCTTTTGAAGATTTTGTGTTGTTCTGCAATTCTTCTAAGATCGCTTCTGCCAGTTTTTGGTAATTTTCCATCTCGATCAATTTTCCCACTTTTTCATTTATGAAATCTGGTAAACCGCCGGCATTCGTTGCCACAACGGGAGTTCCGCAAGCCAGCGCTTCGATGGCGACCAAACCAAAAGGTTCGATGCGGGAAGGCACGACAGAAACATCTGCTGCTGAATAGAGAGAAGCCACATCTTCTTGTGTTTGATGTCCTAAAAAATGAACGTTTTCCAGTTCTAATTCTTTGCGCAATTTGATCATTTTTCCCATCAATTCACCATCTCCAGCAAAAGCGAAAGTGACTTTTGGAATTTTATCGGTAACGATGCGAGCAGCTTTGATCAGAAGGTCAATTCCCTTGAAATTGGTGAATTTTCCGACAAAACTGACGATTTTTTCAGCGTCTTCTTCCAGACCAAATTTTTCTTTTAGATGATATTTATCGATATTTTTTGGATAGAAGATACTGCTGTCGAAACCGTTTGGATTGAGATAAAATTTATCTTCTGGCAGAGAAAAAAGTTTCAGTGCATCATTATGAACTTGCCGCGAGATCGTGATGATTCTGCTGGCGTTTTTTGCTCCATCCAGTGCAAATTGGTGATAGCGTTTATCCTTGCGGAAACCCATCAGATCGGTGCCATGAGCTGTGATAACATAAGGAATTCCTGTTTGTAGAGCAGCAAAAGGCGTGATCCATAAATGTTGAGAATGGATGACATCAGGTTGGAATCTTTCTGCGATCTGTTTGGTTTTTTGGATGAAAACGTCCACGTAATTTTTGATTTCCTGATCGGTTAATTGATAATATGTATTCAAACTACGCGGGTGGGTAGTGAAGCAGGGAAAGTTGAAATTTAGATCAGGATTTTCATTTTTACTTTTATCGCAGATAATTGTTTCCCATTCAAAAGGATATTTATTTTTATCCAGACGATTATCGATATCGATCACAAAAACTTGATGATTTTGTTTCACCAATTGACTGGCAATATTCAAAGTATAAATTCCACTACCGGAACCTTGCAAAGGGAAATGATTGATTATTAAAACACGCATTTTTTCTCCTATTTTTCCATATGATCTGATACATCAGAAGTCATATCTTGCGAAATCGAATATTTATCGGTCGTATCAGAAAGTCTTTCACTCAATTTGGAAGAAAGCTGCCAGAGTATTTTGGAAGAAACATTGTTATCTTCAGTCATCAATTTCAAGGCTTTTTCTTTTGGAATAGACATCAGGATGGAATCATCGATGACGCGAACAGAGACGCGATGCGGTCTTTCCAGAAAGATCGAAGTTTCATTAAAATGATCTCCGCTTCGCAATTCAGAAACTATAATTTCGCTTTGGTCATTTTCCACGTTTTTCACGATTTCCAAATGTCCTTCCATAACGATATAGATACTGGTATTTTTATCACCAGCTTTCAGGACGTATTCGCCTTGTTCAAAATTTATCAATTCAGAAATATAGAAAAGTTTTCGTAATTCTTTTTTTGTGAAATCCTTGAAGAGCGAAACTTCCGAAAGGTCAAAATCGTGTTTCACGCCAGATTCCTGGAATTTCTTTTGTTTCAAGGTCTGGTATTTATCGTGTTTAATAAGACGTCCTTCGAGAATTATCTCTTTCAAATTTTCACCAAAACCTTTTGTGTGTTCCAGCAATTTGCGCCATCTTTTCTGAAAATTCAGATATTTTTCGTAAGTATTGTAGTGCGGTATAGCATCATAACGGGCAAGATAGATATTTTTAATCGTTTCGCGGCAGGCTTCGATCTCGCCATCTGCCAGATAATTTAGTGCAAGAATGATATTTGTTTTGAAAATTTTATCTCCAAGATCAGCTTTCATAAATTGTCCTGGATAGGGATCGAAATGCTCTGGTTTGATCTCGTGAAGGTTGATCTTGTCAGAGACATTCTGCGTATCAAATTTTGATTTATCATACAGAAAGCGATAGATATCTTCGCGGAATCTTTTCCAGACTGGATGATCTTTGGGAGGTGGCAAATGTTTGATAGCCAGCTGATTATCCAGATAAAAATTGAAACCGAACATTCGCGAATTGATCACATAATCAGTATCTTCGCCACGTGTGATATTTGGATCGAAAGGCACAATGCGCATCAGATTGCGGTGAATGATCATCGCTCCGCCAAACGCAAAAGGCGTTTTTTTCAAACGTGGTTCCGAACCAATAATGAGATCAAAGGCCTCGCGTTTTCCACCAAAGCGATCCCAGTAAGTCATCCACGGCACAATGTTGACTTTGTCATAATATTCATTGTCTTCATTTAGATAATAGCCAGCCACGCCATCGATAGTGTTTCCATAAAATCTGCGTCCGATGAATTCCTTTGCTTTTGTGATGAATTTTGGATCTTCAAAAACTTCGTCATCATCGATGAGAATGGCAACTTCCGCATCCAGAATATAGGGTAAGAACAAGCAGAGATTTCTGATATTGGAATAACCTTGCAGCTGTAAAATATCTTCCTGCTCAAAATTTGCATAAAGTTTGGATTTAAGTTTGTTTAAATTAGAATCGGTGAAAAGGATCGTATCAACTGGTAGATCGACTTTTTTCAGGAGCTGACAGATCTTTTCTTCCAGCGGTTTGACATATTTGGGATTGGTGGCAGCAGCCAGGATTATCAGCGTGAAATGTCTATCTTCTAATATTTTGATCGATTTCAGAGTTCTCAACAAAGTTCCTTCTGAATCGATCGGAGTAGCGTGATCATAGACGGCATCACCTTCTTGCCAGGTTCCTTTTGGTCCCGACCAATAAGTTGGAATGATCATATAGGTTCGCATTAATTATCTCCTTTTTTGATTTGTTTCCTCATTTTTTCCCAGACTTTCATCAATTTTTGGAATCGTTCAATTTCAGAATTCAGCGATTTATAGGCGGTGATATATGCTTCTGGCAGAAAGAGAAAGCGTTCATCATGAAAATATTTTGCGGCTGCTGAGCTTCCAACTTTCAGAGCGTCCAAACGTTTTTGATAGTTAATTGTCTCAGTTTCTAGACCATATTCTTTTTTCAGCCAGTTCAGGAAAGGATTACGTGCTATCCAACCAACGCAGGCATAGAAAAAACGATCGATATTTTTTTGTTTTTCGATCGCTGGTTTTTCGGGAAAATCACCAAAGCAATTGTGGAAGATCAAAAGATCGATATCAATACATTTCCCACCTTTATGATAGATCTCCGGTCCAAATAAAGTGTCTTCACCTCTACCCAAATAACAATTTTCCTTAGTTTGCAGAATAGTTGAAAAAAATGGTGGTAATAAACCAAAATGATCCAAATTTATACCCAGATTTCCACCCAGAGCTTTTTTCGTTTCAAAGATATTTTCCAGATAGGAATTTCTGACGACAGGCGTATCGACGCTGGAGATATAATAAAATCGATCTTCCTTTTGAACCCCGCGAAGCAGTTCCATCAAATAGGGAAAATTCATTTTGGGAATGATATAATATCCCGTATAATCGCTGGTGGTGAGAACAACTTTTTCTTTTTTCAGGAATTTCAAATGCGAGCCAACGAAGTCGATCTCTTGAAATTTGTATTCTGTTTCATCATGAAATTGAGTGAGAATTTTTGGGAAAATATCAGTGTCAAAAAAGAAGAGGAAATCGATTTTCAGCATTAACGCTGCGATAAGAACATAATTGCGGGAAGTTCCATAGGAAACAAGATCAAATTTTTTCTTGAATGGAGTTGCCAGAATCCTATCGGCTTCTTCTTTACTCAATCCAAGTTCTGCCAAATATGAATATAGAATCGGAGCATCGCCACGTTTTATGGCTGTGACAGAGCAATATTTTTCCAATTCTGCGATAACTTCATCATCTTTTTCATCGTTGTAAGCGATAATAATGTGATCGATTTGATGCTCGAATTTGCTAGCATTTTCCAAGAAATCCCTAATCGGGATCGTGCTGTCGATGTTCCGTGTAATTATTCCAAAAGCCATTTTTTTTGAACTCATTTATTACCTCCTTGCGGATTGCAAATTTGAGAGAAAAATTGTCAATTGAAAATTGTGGTTCTGATTATTTTTTTTGAAAATAAAACTAATAAAATTTTCGGACCAGGTGAAAAAAGCTTCTAAAATATCCATATTTTAATGATTTACTTTTGACAGATAAGACGTTCTCAATTTCTTGTCTCAAATCTTAAAACAGGAGAATAAATGCAAAACAAAGTTTTAGCAAAAGTGAACGGCAAAGAAATTACAAGATTCGATGTGGACAAATTTATAACCAGTTTAGGAAAAGATGCGGCAGCGCAGTTCAATAATGAACAAGGCAGAAAACAAATTCTGGAAGAATTGATCAATCAGAATCTGTATCTGGCAGATGCGATCGATAATGATCTCGAAAAAACAGCTGCTTTTCAAAATGAAATGGCAAGGATGAAAGAAGTGGTTCTCACTCAAGTTAATATCAATAGCACAATGCGTGAAGTGGGAATCGTGGAAGAAGAATTGAAAAAATATTTTGAGGAAAACAGAGAAAAATATCAGCAGCCAGAGCAAGCAGACACGTCACATATTTTAGTCAAAAACAAGAAGGACGCTCAAGATATTTATCAGAAACTGGTAGAAAAAGAAATCGGATTTGAAGAAGCTGCAAAAAAATTTTCTGAGTGTCCTTCCAAACAAAACGGTGGAAAATTGGGAATGTATGCCCGTGGTAAAATGGTAGCTGATTATGAGAAAGTTGCTTTTGCTTTGAATCCAGGCGAGATCAGCAAACCGACGCAAACTCAATTTGGTTATCACGTTATCAAATTGAATGATAAGAAAGCTACGGCAGCTGCAGAATATGCTGATGTGAAAGATCAAATTCACAAAGACTTGATACGAGATAAACAGAAACAGGCATATTTGACAAAATTAGATCAGTTAAAAAATAACTATAACATCGAACGATATTGATAAGACTTTTAGAAAATAATTAGGAAATCGTTGTAAAGTTGTACTTTGCAACGATTTTTTTATTCAAAAACTTTATTCTAATCTCTATCATTATACATTGCAATTTGTTTATCCTATCCCTAAAAAAATTAACACTTTTAACCTTGACGTAAACTAAGTAAAAAAAATTAAAAGCACATATCGTGTATTTGCTTGATGGTGCAAAAAATAATAATGGGAATCCCGTTAAAGTCGGGAACGGTCTCCGCCACTGTAAGCAGCATTGTTTTCGGATCAAAGTCACTGAGAAATTGGGAAGGCTTTGAGCTTTTTAGCTGCGAGTCAGGAAACCTGCCATGAAGCTTGGAAAAATAGCTGTTCGGAGGATAATCGCTGTTTGGAAAAGCCTTTTTTATTTTTTGGAGCATTAAGCTTATTTGAAAAATTTTAAAAAAGGTTTTTATGCGAAATTTTATTGCGCTTTTAATAGTTGTCTTTTTTCTATTTTCTTGCAGCAAAAAAGAAAAAGTTGTCAGGCAAGGATATATTGTAACATCTCCCGAAGTGGCAGAAATAATAGTTGCTTTGGGTTCTGAACACAATATTTTGGCCGTAACCGCAGAATGTGATTTCCCGCCTTCTTTACAAAAGCTTCCAAAGATCGGAAATTTTGGAAAGATCAATTCAGAAAAAATCTATGAATATAATCCAGAGATTATCTTTATCAGCGGCTTAGAACAGGAATTCCTGGCAGCTGAATTGCGGAAAGCAAATTTTTCGATAATGCAAATCTATCCAAGTTCAATCAAGGAATTCTTCAATGCGATCAGCTTGATCGGTGAAAAGATCATGAAACGTGATGAAGCCAGAAAATTGCGTGATGTTCTACAAAAAGAACTTCTTAAATACGAAGATGCTCGATTCTCCAAAATCAAGCCAAAAGTTTATATGGAAATCTATGGACAACCTTTGATGAGCGTTAGTGACAGCTCATTTGTGGGAGAATTGATAGAATTGGCTGGCGGTGATAATATTTTCAATCAATTGCCCAGAGAGTATGCACGGATCAATCCTGAAAGAATTTTGACTGCAAATCCCGATATAATCATTTTGACCTATCCTGGCATCACGAAAAAGCAGATCAAAACACGAAAGGGTTGGGATAAACTTTCTGCTGTTAAAAAAGACCAGATTTACACTGTTTCCGATCTCGATCCCGATTTGATCTTGCGCGCTTCTCCAAGAATTGTATCAGGTTTGCAAAAATTGAACGAGTTTTTTCAAGATGCTTCACAATAAAAAAATCCTTTATCTACTATTTATAATCCTTTCTCTTATCCTGACCTTTGTCTATTTCCAGATCAATTCACCTTCGATGAATGTGATCCTTGCCCTTCGATTGCCGCGTTTTTTACTGGCATTTTTAGTCGGGTTTGTGCTCGCTGGTGTGGGTTATGCTTTCCAGATTTTGCTGAATAATCCATTAGCAGAACCATACATTCTGGGAATTTCATCAGGAGCCGCTTTTGGCAGTATTTTAGCTGGAATTATTGGATTCTACCTTTTAATGCCGGTTTTCGGGTTTATCGGTGCGATCCTCACGATGCTGATTGTCTGGAGATTGGCTCATATTGACGGCTTCTTCAATCGCACGAAATTGCTTCTTTCGGGAATTATCGTGGGAATGTTTTTTTCTGCTCTGATCTCATTATTGATGTATTTGAACCAGAAAGAAATCGGGAATATTGTCAACGTTCTCTTAGGAAATCTGGGGCATATTTTCAGTCAAAACGAATGGATAATATTCCTCATCGTTTTTTTTGTTTCTATATTATTGATGATCTATCTTTTCTCGCTTTCACGAAAATTGATCATCCTTGCGACAGGTGATGTGATCGCTACCAGCTTGGGAATAGAAGTGAAAAAATTGCGCACGAGAATTTTCATCATCGCCTCAATTTTGACTGGAATAACAGTTGCTTATGCGGGAATTATTGGATTTGTTGGATTGATTATTCCACATTTAGTGCGGATGATTACGGGTGGAAACCGACGCAACGGCATGTTTCAAGCAGCGATCTTTGGTGCATTTTTCTTGATCTTCTGCGATATTCTGGCGATGAACATTGCAACGATTGAAATGCCCGTTGGTGTGATTACTGCATTTTTGGGAAGTCCTTTCTTTTTACTGATCCTCGTGAGAAGCAAATAGATTTATTACAGAAAATATATTTTTCTAGATAATACGTTCTTTAAAATTTTATAGAAGTGGAATGAAAATTAGAGATTAACTTCGACTTCTTTGATCTCATCAAAATGGGAAAGATGTTCACGGACTTCATCTGCCACGTTTTCCCGATATTTATCGAATTTAGGGATGTCGATATCAATAATAGCTTTTCCATCTTCGAAACCGATATATTTCACCATTTTCAATGTGACGATATCTTCGCCAGCGCCAGGATAAATTATCTTTTTCAGTTCTTCTGCTATCATGTTCTTATCAAACTTATCTTGCTCTCGCAGCTTATGATCGATTTCATATTTTTTGATCGCTTTGCGCAGAGTATCAACTGCCAGAACGGAACAGTGCATTTTGACAGGTGGTAAGCCATCCAGAGCTTCGGCTGCTTCTTTCCAGGTAATTTTTTTTGCCTCATCCAGCTTTTTACCCATCGCCATATCTGTGATGATCGAACCCGTGGCAATATTGGAAGCACAACCATAGGATTGGAATTTGACATCTTCGATAACTTTTGTTTTATCATTGATCTTTAAATAAATCGAAACCTGATCTCCGCAAGCAGGGCTTCCTTCTGTCGCTTCCACACTCGGATTATCCAATTTTCCGACGTTATGCGGCTTCATAAAATGGTCTAAAACTTTTTGGGAATATTGCATTTTTATTTCTCCTTTTTGATTTCTTCATATAATGGACTACGCGAACGCAGCTCTTGAACTACTTCTATCAATTTTTCGACTGTAAAATCAATTTCTTCTTTTGTGTTATATCTGCTGAGCGTGAATTTCATCGAGCTATGGGATTGCTCGTGACTTCTGCCCATTGCCATCAATATATAATTTGGTTTCAAACCTTGCGAAGCACAAGCGCTGCCTGTCGATATCGTAATTCCGTGCATATCCATCATCATCATGATCGCTTCGCCTTCGATGAAATCAAAAGAGATGTTGATATTATGACAGATCCGGTCGGCTCCACGGGGTCCATTCAATAAAGTATCAGGTATTTTCATCTCGATCTGTTGCAAAAGATAATTGGAAAGGTCGCGTATTTTCTCAATTTTTTTGTCTAAATTGGAAAATGCCAATTCGGATGCTTTTGCAAAGCCAATAATATTTGCGATACTTATCGCGCCTGTATTGATATCATCGATCCGACTGATGCCATGTTGGATCTGTGCTAATTTGATGCTTTTTTCTTTATACAAAGCTCCGATTCCCTGCGGACCGTGAATTTTATGAGCACTGAAGCTCATTAGATCAATTCCGAATTCTTTTACGTCGATCGGCATTCTTGCATAAGCCTGACCAGCATCAACAAGCAATTTCACATTCTGATTTTTTCTATCCAATATTTCTCTGATCTTTGCCAGAGGTTGGATCGTTCCAGACGTGTGATTCACCAGCGTTGTCATCATCAATATCGTCGCTTCATTGATCGCTTGTTCCAGTTCTTGCAGATCGATGAAACCCTGCTCATCGCATTTTAGATAAGTTACATCAAATCCGCTATCTTCGAAAAAAGCAGCATTCGTCAAAATATCAGGATAATCATTTACTGCACAGATAATGTGATTTCCTTGATCGCTGTTTTCCGAAAGAAAACCTTTGATCGCCAGATTGTTTGCCACCGTTCCGCTGGCAGTGAAATGCAGCTCTTCAGCATCCGCATTGATCGTTTTGGCAATTGTTTCTTTGGCTGATTCGATGATGCGCTGCGCTTCCGAGCCATTCGCAATAAAATTTTCGGGGAAAAAGAATTTTTCCTTCAAATAAGGAAGCATTGCTTCGATCACTTCCGGTGCAGGTTTGGAAGTCAAACAGTTATTGAAATATATATTTTTTTTCATCTAAACTCCTATCAAAATCGTGAAATGATATAATCCAGTTTTATTTCTTTCAAATAATCTACCATATGATCTCTGATCTCATTCCAAAGGTCGTGGAAACCGCAGGGCAAACCTATGCAATGGCTGTGATGTTCAGGATTTCCATCGCAGTATTCAGCATTATAATTTTCTTCAACAGCATTCATAATGTCATTCAAAGAAATTTTTTTTTCAGGTTTTGCCAGCATATATCCACCTTTCGAACCATGAATGCTTTCAACGATCCGATGCTGTTTCAATTTGCGGAAGATCTGCTCGATATACTTCTGCGGCAAATCAGCTTTTCGGCAGATATCAGAAATTGATATCGGCTTCTCTTCAGCCTGTTTGCCGATTTCCACCAAAGCACGCACAGCATATTCAGTTTTCGTTGAAATGATCATCTTATCTCCTTTTGGGGGATAACATAGAAATTTAGTAGGAATTGGCAAATTATTTTTGAGGTTTTATGCTTAATATTGAAAATATAAGTATCGCTTATGAGAAAAAAAACGTTATCAAAGAGCTTTCCTTGCGCTTTGAACAGGGAGAATTCTGTGCTCTTTTGGGCCCGAACGGCGCTGGAAAATCAACTTTTTTGAAAGCGCTGATCGGCTATCTCAAACTGACAAAGGGAAAAATTTTTTTGAAAGAAAAGGAAATTTCCAAATGGGAGAAGATCAAACTGGCACAAAACATTGCGATCATTCCACAGGATTTTCAATTGCAGTTCGATCATTCTGTGAAAGATTTAGTTTTGATGGGTAGATTTCCCTATCTTGATCGTTTCCAGAATTATTCATCTCAGGACAAAAAGATCGTCCAAAATATATTGGAAGAACTTGATCTGCAGAATTTGCAGCACAAATATTTTTCCAAATTGAGTGGTGGCGAAAGACGCCGCGTCTCGATCGCAAGAGCACTGGCGCAGGAAACTCATATTTTGCTGATGGACGAAGCCTTTGCCAATCTCGATATCAATCATCAGTTGGAGATCATGAAAATTTTGTGGAAGATCAATCGTGAAAAAAATAAATTGATCATTCTGGTTTCTCACAATATCAATCTCACCAGTGAATATTGCGAACGGATCATTTTGCTAAAAAGCGGAAAGATCATCGCAGATGGCAGAGCAGAAGATACGATCACTGCTGAAAATCTGGAAAGATTATATTCTACGCGATTGAAAATAATCCCAAATGAAATTTCAGGGAAACCAAATCTGGTCTATCCAGGAAAAAATGCTTAAAAAATTCTTGCTGTTTATTTTTACTTTTTCGCAATTGATAGCCTTCACTCACGAAGGGTTTATACTGGATGAAAAAGGTGATCCGATTTCAAACGTAATGATTTCGAATTCCAATCATTTGTGGACCTCTGATGAAGAGGGTTTTTTCGAACTTGATGATTTATCTGCAGCAGATACGCTCCATTTCCATAAATTAGGCTTTTTTGATCGATTTTTTCCAGCAAAGGCAATTCCAACCAAAATTATCTTGCGAAAAAAGAATATTGTGTTGGAAAATTATACGATCAGAGCAGAAAGACCCTTGCTTGCTTCTGTTTCAAAAGAGCAAAAAGTGGTGATCTCTCAAAATGAATTGCAGCAGGCAAATGATCTGGCTCAGCTAATCAGCACAAAAAGTGATCTTCTTTTAAAAGGAAATAATTTGTTGGGAAGTGAAAAAAAATTAGCAGTTCCAGGCTTCAAAACAAAACACACCTTAGTTTTACTTGATGGAATTCCGCTAAATCAAAGAGGAGAAGCTTTTGACCTTGCTTCCGTTCCTCTTGAAATAATCGAAAGTATAGAAATTTCTGAGAATGGCTCGTCAGAAAAAGGAAATTCAAACCAGATGGGTGCTGTTATCAACATCAAAACAAAAAGAGCTGGTCAAAAAAATAAAGCAGAATTGAATTATAGTTTTGGTTCTTTTGGATTGCAACGCACTTCACTTTCTTTTGCCAACCGTATCAAAAATTTCGATTTTTTTGTTTTTGGCGATCATAGTTTTGCCAGAAATGATTTTTTCTATGAACCATGTTCATTTCATGAAAATCCTGATTCTTTGCGCAAAAGAATAAACAACGAGAAGGAAATCAATGATCTGCACCTGAATAGTAATCTCGCCTTCAAACGCTGGAATTTTCGCTACCAATTTCTGTTTCAAGATTTTTTCAAGAAATTGCCCGGACCAACAAACAACCTGGAACTTTACGAAAATAGTCGGTTAACAGGATATTCGCAAAATCATTTTCTCACGATCAATCGTTTCCAGAAAAAATATCAGCTGAATTTGAATTTAGATTTTAAACAAGATCACACAAAATTTGACAACACCTTTATTGATTCATCGTTTTCTAACTATTTTGCTCTCACTAAAGCAAAAAATACAGATCTGGGCAGTAATCTTGAATTTGAATTTGCAGAAAGAGATTTTCATTTTTTATGGGGATTGGATGCTCGTTATTCCGAATATTTTCATCAGGATATCTTAGAAAAAGAAGATATAAAAGCAGATTTTTCTACTATCGGAATCTTTGCCAGTTCTGCTTTCAGCAAAGAATATTATCTGAGCAAATTGGAATTGTTGCTTTCTGCGAAACGAGAGAATACCTTCAAATTCGGGAATTTCACGAGTTGGAAAATTTCTCCCAATTATCAATATAATCATCTCATAACAATAGAATTGGGTGGAAATATCAATAATGGTTACACGTTGCCTTCTTTTTATGATCTTTATTGGCAAGGCGATAATCTGGCTTTAGGCAATCCGGAATTAGAACCGGAAACTGCTTTTCGCTGGCAAATATATTCAAAAGTATCAGCTAATGATAATTTCTTGAAATTTGCCTATTCTCACGCCGAACTTGATAATATGATCACCTGGATCAAAAATTATGACAATTACTGGAAACCGATAAATCTGGAAGCTGCGGAAATTAAAAAATATAAGTTTTCTGTTGGCTGGAATTTCTGGAACTTCCTGAAATTCAAAGGAAATCTCAACCTTATCGACGCCAGAGATAGAAGCAAAACTCCTGAAGGTGAGCCAACTTCCTATTTCGGAAAAAAGCTAATTTATACTCCAGCTTATAATCTAAATTTGCAGGCAACTCTAAAATTGAACAATCTCAATTTCGTTTCCATTTTTCAAGAAATTGGTGAAAAGTGGACAACCCGCGATCAATTAACTCCAGATAAAAAGATCGCTCCCTACCATCTTGTCGATCTAAGTTTGAATTATGAATTATCTCTGGGAAATTTTTCGATCAAACCAACGATCTTTGCTAATAACATTTTCAACAAACGTTATGAAATTTATGAATATAATCCGCGTCCTGGTTTCAATTGGGAAGCGAGAGTTAACTTGAAATATCATCTAAAATGAGTGTAGCTTATTCAGAATTATGATCATGTCTGAGCTAATAAAAAAAGAGAGGAAAAAATGAGAATATTTTTATTTATGTTGAGTTTTATCAATATTTTATGGGCAACAGAAATTTTTGTGGTAAACTCTGGCAGTGAAACACTTACAAAAATCGATCTGGAAACCGGTGAAGTGAATAATGCTTTCTGTTCGCTTGGTTCTGCTGCAAATCGCATCGCTTTGACCGAAGATTTTGGTTATGTTATTAATTCTACTGATAATAATCTTCAAAAAATTGATCTGGAAACAGGTGAGACGATTTCCTACATTTATACTGGAAGTTCCACAAATCCCTATGATTTGATCATCGACGGAAATTTCTGTTATGTTTCTGCTGCTATCACGAACCAGATCGTTAAAATCGATTTGAATTCAGAAGAGATCGTGGACCAGCTAACTGTTGGCAATAATCCAGCAGGATTGGCAATTTTAAACAACAAACTTTTTGTAGGAAATACCAATTATATGGGAAATTACCAGAATTGCACAATCAGCGTCATCGATCTTTTTGATTTCACTTTGCTGGAAACAATTTCTGTGGAACCAAATCCACAATTCCTCATTGCGCATAACGGAAAAATTCACGTTAGTTGTGGGGGAAATTGGAGCTCGATTTCTGGAAAAGTCTGCATCATAGATCCAGATGAACTTGTAGTGGAAGAAATTCTCGAAATCGGTGGTATTACCAGCAATCTAACTGCAGCAGGAAATGACATAATTTATCTGGGAGATGGCTTGAATTCCGGAATCTATGCCTATGATGCTCTTAACTACGAATTGATCTATAATTCGGCAAATCCGTTTCTACCAGGCGCTGCTGTTGTTACTGCTGCTGATGAATATTTTTTTACCCTTGGTGGAGTCTGGGGTCAAAACTTTCTCGTGCGTCAGTACGATCTGAATGAAAATTTACTGGCAGAATACACTGTTGGACTTTATGCCACAGATATCAAAATTTCTTCTGAAACCACCGAAAGCTGGGAAAATGTGATCGATCTCAATACTGTCAAACTGAATAATTTTCCCAATCCTTTCAATCCATCAACAACTATATCTTTTTCTCTCACCACGGAAATCACAGAGAGCACGGAGATCGTTATTTATAATTTGAAAGGGCAGAAGATCCGCACTTTGCCTGTCACTCTGAGCGGAGTCGAAGAGCTCAGGATG
>JAGYMQ010000133.1 GCA_018400535.1 Candidatus Cloacimonadota bacterium | reverse complement strand
TCATAATTTTAAAAAATTCACTCTATTCTATGCTAATTATGCAGAACTCATTTTTATCTATTCTATACATTAAGCTTATCCAAAAATATTGTTTTCCTCTTTGTAAATTAGAAAACAGGATGTCGATAATTACTTTCGTTTTCATTTTTTTCAATGCGATAAGCTATGTTGAATAAATGAAGTGAAAGAATTTCAAGATTTCAGAGAAAAACATTCCTTTGGTGCTAATTCAACAATACAAAGGGTTCACAAAATTTCTAGAATATGGATTATCAGACATAACTTGCGCTGGAAAATCATTTAACTATTGAATTTTGTCAAGTCAAATAGTTTTATAACTTCATAGAAAGCATTGTGTTATAAAATATATAACGAATTGATCTTGAATTATTTAACTATTTTTTTCTCTTCTATCGCAAATTTCTAAATTTGAATTTAACTAATTGATTACTATAGAAATAGCATTTTGAAAAAATATATTTACTAAATTTCGATCATGATGATCTCTATTGGCTTGCCTTGTTTGGTTGCATAATTCAAAGTATAGCGCGTTCCTTCACATTTTCTGTTCCAAAATGCTATAATTCGGTCTGCATTATCCACGATCCTTTTATCTCTCAAATGTTTTGCATTTATGCCATCTTTCTGATAGTCAGGTGGGTACTCCAGCAATTTGATTTGATATTTTTGCGCATAAAAGGCTGCCAATGAATCTGTTCCAGCAGCACCACCACTGATTATACATTCAATCGATTCATACTTTTTCAAGATTTTTTCCAACTTTGAGAAATCGTTAAATTCTTTATTCCCAATTACTGCCAATTTCATTTAGATCAAAGAATTTTTTTCGCAGGATTGCAATTTTTCTACAATCTTTTTAACGTTTTCTGCTTTTTCTTTTTTTGTGATAAGCAGTGCGTCAGATGTCTCAACGATGATTGTGTCCTCAATGCCAATGAGAGCCACAAATTTATCAGAATGAACGTAATTTTTTTTGCTATCAAGCGTAATATTGTCACAGTTGATCACGTTTTGATTACGATCTTTGGGTGAAATTTCGTAGAGAGCTTTCCAGCTGCCTACGTCGTTCCAGCCATAATCAACGGGAATAACGACTCTTTTTTCTGCTTGCTCCATAATTCCGATATCAACAGGCAGACGAGGCATTTTTCGATAAACATTTGTGATATCGGCTGATATACCACTTTCTTGCCAGTTAGTTTCGATTTGTTGCAAAAGACCATAAACTTTTGGTAAATAGTTTTTGAAAGCATTTAGGATCGTTTCAATTTTCCAGAGGAACATTCCACTATTCCAGAAGAAATTTCCTTTTTGCAGGAATTTTTGTGCAGTTTGATAATCTGGTTTTTCTTTGAATTGTTTCACGTAAAACATATCCCTTTCGATTTTTTCTCCAGCTTCGATATAACCATAACCTGTAGCTGGAAAATTTGGCTTGATACCGAAAGTTACCAAGTTGTCCTGACTGGCAATTTCGTCACCAGCGTCCAAAGACTGCAGAAAATCATTTTTATCTATGATCAGATGATCTGCTGGAAGCACGATCATTCTTGTGTTTTTATCGTATGATCTGCTCAAATATAAAGCGCTCAAAGCGATACACGGCGCAGTATTCATCCCGAAGGGTTCGATTATGACATTCTCTTCTGGCAATTCTGGCAAATGCAATTTTGTCAGTTCCACCTGTTCGTTGGAGGTTACGATAAAAATATCTTTCAGGTCAATTTTGGAAGTCAGACGATCAACTGTCATTTGCAACATCGATTTTTCCGAAAGAATATTCAGGAATTGTTTGGGATTGTTTTTTCTGCTTAATGGCCAAAATCGGCTTCCAATGCCACCAGCCATGATCAAAGCTATCATTTTTTATCTCCTTTTTCATTTTTATTTTTGGGAGTGCTGCTATCGATAATATTTGTATCATCAGGAAAATTTATTTCAAAAATATTATCGGCTAAATCGATATTATATTTCTGGTTATCAAAGCTGTAATGCACGCTGTCTTCGGTTGGTGCGATAATTAAAACGTCGATCAGATAAAAATTTGAGAGCGAAAGAAAAATACTTTCATTACGTGGAGTGATCAATTTTATTTTGATAAAATCATCTTCTTCTTCGATCAATTCTTTTTCCGAAATATCCCAATAATGCGAAATAAACTTTTCTGGATTTAATTCAACTTTTTTGTTATCGGTTATCATTGCTTGTTTGATCGAAGGTTCGTAGATCGTATATGTGTCATTTTCGACCAGCAATTTTTGTTCTGCTGGTTCTGAATAATCAATCAAAAAATGATCTTTGTCATAATAAATCTTGCCTTTCGATTGCTGAAATGTATCAATTTCTTTCCAATAATTTTCCTGCAAGAAATCCATGCTACAAGTTTTTATTGTGGAATAAGTTATCAAGATCTGATCATAGATGTCTACTAATTCTATAGCCTGAGAAAATACTGATATATTTAATAAAACCAAGACAATTATTATTTTAATCTTTGGGAAATCCATATTTTTCCAGCTCCTCTTCAGCGATCAAAACTTCTCGCGGTTTGCTGCCAACGTGTGGACCGATAATGCCCGCTTTTTCTAGCATATCGATCAATCTTCCCGCTCTTGCATAACCGATCTTGAAATGCCTTTGTAGCATAGAAACTGATGCTGATCCTGTATTCACGATCACCTGCGCAGCTTCTGGAAAAAGTTCATCATCAAAATCAAATTCGGCAAGTTCAGGATTTTGTTCTTCGATGATCTTGATCTCTTCTTCAGGTTTGGGCTGCATTTTGAGATAATTTACCAGATCGTGGATTTCATCTGATTCGAGATACGCTCCGTGAATCCGCATCGGATTGCCAGCACCTGGAGCAAGAAAAAGACTATCGCCTAATCCTAAAAGTCTTTCTGCTCCGTTGGCATCAATGATCACGCGGGAATCGATCTTTGTGGATACCTTGAAGGCAATGCGTGAAGGAAAATTTGCTTTGATAATTCCGGTTATAACTTTGATCGAAGGACGTTGCGTAGCTAATATCAGATGAATGCCGATAGCACGAGCCATTTGAGCCAAGCGCGTGATCGGTCTTTCCACTTCTCTGCCCACGGTCATCATCAAATCTGCCAGCTCATCAACGATTATTACGATTAAAGGCAAAGGTTTGTCTGTGATCGGCTCTTCTTCATCTTCTTTTTGATCGTCCAATAATTTTACGATCTTTTTATTATACGTGGAAATATCGCGAACCCGATATTTTTGCAGCAAGCCATATCTTCGTTCCATTTCTTCGACACCCCAATTCAAGGCGGTCAGTGCATCTTCGTTATTGGTGACAACTTCTTGGATTAGATGTGGGATTCCTTCATATCCTGAAAGTTCGATTCTTTTTGGGTCTATCAGGATAAATCTGGTTTCTTCGGGAGTTGTGCGAAACAGAATGGAATTGATGATCGTGTTAATACAAACGCTTTTCCCCGAGCCAGTTGCACCGGCAATGAGCAGATGCGGCATTTTTCTAAGATCAGCAACGACTGGGTGTCCGGCAATATCTTTTCCCAAACCGATCGCCAGCTTGCTTTTCATTTTTTTCATTTGATCTGATAACAAAACATCCTTCAGATAAATCGTATCACGATTTACATTGGGAATTTCAATACCGACCAGACCGCGTCCGGGAATTGGTGCTTGAACGCGAATGCTTTTGGCTTTGATCGCCAGAGCCAGATCATCTGCTAACGTATGGAATTTATTAACTTTCACTCCAGGTGCTGGTTCTATTTCATATTGGGTAATGATCGGACCGATATTAACATTTTTTACTTCAGCTTCCACGTTGAATTCTGCCAGTTTTTCGATCAAAATATCACTGACCATTTTAATATTTTCTTCGATTTCCAGGCGATCTTGTTTACTCACTTTTTTGCTGGTCAAAAAATCTTCGACTGCTGGAATTTGGTAATCTGCGCGGGGTTCATTGGAGATATCTTTTTTATTTTGGGTCAGATCAGGAAAGGTTGGTTTGATTGTTTCTGGTTTTTCTTTTGGAAGATTATCATCTTTGGATGTTGTATGATCGATAATGATCGGTTCTTTTTTGTTAGATTTATTTTTTGTTGATTTTTCTTTTTTTTCTTTTTTGGAGAATATTTTTTTGATCAAATGGAAAAAACGACTTAACATTTTTTTTAGATTATTTCCTAAATTACAGAAAAATATTTTCACATTTTCTACTTCGAAAATCAGTAATAGACAAGTTATGATCACGGCTGATGAAATAATTATTGTTCCAGTCTCACCAAAGATCTTTCCAAACAGGGCAAAGATCTTTTGAGGAATAAGGCCTGCATGTTCTTGAGTAGCAGGATTGATCAAAAAGATCAGAATATTTGTAAAAAAGGCGAAAATTATGAAATAAATTGTTTTCAGGATCGGATGCTTTTCCGAATGGAAAAAGATGATGAAAAAACCCATCAAAGCAGTGCCAATAAACAGAGAAAGACTGAAGAATTTTCCTAAAAAATAAACAAGCCAATAGCCAAAAAATGCTCCGAAAGGACCGATAGGATTTGCCGTTTGAGGAAAATCCAGATGAAAGATCTGAAAGATGTTAAGGTCTGCTTCTTGCAAAGCGATATGATCGCTGATGATCAAATTGATATCGATCGAGATCGCAACAATGAAAAGGACAGAGATCATTAAAATCGCAATACCTAAAATGATCATGCCAAAACTGATCTTACCATTATTATTTTTTTTCATAATAAACCTTTTAGACGCTAAATCTGATACTAATAATATCGCCATCTTGAACGATATAATCTTTTCCTTCCAATCTGAATTTGCCGATTTCGCGCAATTTTTTTTCGCTTCCTGCTTCCATAAGATCAGTAAAAGAAAAACATTCTGCACGAATAAATCCGCGTGCTAGATCAGAATGGATCCGGGCAGCAGCTGCTAATGCCGTCGCACCTTTTGTGAGAGTCCAAGCACGCACTTCGTCTTTTCCTACTGTGAAAAAGCTGATATAATTCAAAATATGATAGGAGAAATCTGTTAAGCGATCACGTGCGGAATAATTTATACCGAGATCTTTCATAAATTCATCAGCTTCATTTGTTGAAAGATCGATCAGCTCCATTTCAAAATTTCCAGCAAATTCGATGGCAGGAAAAGTTTCTTCGATCTTTTTAAGGGTCGCTTCATTTTTTCCAAAATTATTTTCATCAGAATTCAGGATCACAAAAATCGGTTTTTTGGTAAGAAATTGGAATCCTTTTAACGCTTTCTCTTCTTCTGTTGTCAGCTCGATTGTTCTAATCGGTTCTTCTTCCGTCAGTGCTTTCTGGATCTTGAGTAGTGCTTTTTCTTCGAGTTTCAACTTTTGTTGATCGATTCCCCGTTTTTTTGCCAGGATAATATTTTCCAATCTCTTTTCCACGATAACAAGATCAGAAAAAATGAGCTCTGAATTTATTTTTTGAATGTCAGTCTCGGGTTCAACTTCTCCAAACGTTTCGTCCAATATCTCATTTTGGAAATTTCGCACAACCAAAGCAATTGCATCGGTTGTTTTTGCCATTGCCAATAAATTTGCTGGCAGCGCTTCTTCCTTATCGGTTAATCCTACAAAATCAATATATTCAATATTGGCATAGATCGTTTTTTGGGGCTGATAAAGAGCAGAAAGCTTTGTGATCCGCTCGTCATGGACTTCGACGTTTCCCAGATTAGGTTCCACTTTTTTTGATGAAAAAGAATCGACGCTGGCGGTCAACCCAGTTAATGCATTGAAGATAGTTGTTTTACCTGATTTCTTCAAACCCAGCAATCCAATTTTCATATTTTTCCTCGTTTCATTTTCAATGCTGCGATCTCATTTGGTTTCAGAAATCGCCACATTCCCGGCGGTAAATTTCCCAATTTCAAATTTCCGATCTGCAATCTTTTCAATTTTATCACTTCTCCACCTACTTTTTTGATCATTCTTCTGATCTGCCTTTTGCGTCCTTCAAAGATCGTCATTTTCAAAGTCATATTTTCGTCAATGACCTTATCGATGAATACTTTAGCAGGCAATGTAAATTTTCCATTGATCTCAATACCATTTCGCAACTTATCAATTTTCTCACGATTTAATTTGGAATTCACAGTAACTTTATAAACTTTTGGTAATTTGTGTCTTGGATGAATGATCTGATTGGCAAAATCGCCATCATTTGTGAGAACAAGAAGTCCTTCAGAAAGATAATCCAATCTTCCGACTGGAAAAATGTGGGAATTTAGGTCTGGAATGAGATCAAAAACAGTTTTTCTACCGAAGTCATCTTTTTTTGTAACGAGATAATGAGGTGGCTTATGAAGTATGAGATAATATTTTTTTTGATTGGGTGAGATGATCTTATTTTCAAATTCTACTTTATCGTTTTTGATATCGACCTGGAAAGCAAGGTTTGTCATCACTTTGTTATTAACGTGGATTTTCCCTGAAGTGATCAGCTTTTCCACACTTCTGCGTGAGCCCAAATTGCATTGAGCCAGAAATTTATTGATTCTTACCATTCTTCCAAGCTTTTGCTGATGATCTCGTTAAAAAGGTCGCTGATTATTTTATTCTGTGCTTCTTCTTCTGAGTTATATTCGCTATTTTCGTCGATCATTGAATAGGATTCGGCTAAGACCAAAGAGTTATTTTGCCAGATAATTTCATTTTTTTTCAGATCGGAAAAAACGATTTTGAACAGAATCCGTACTTCATAGTTTTCGATAGTTTCATCGCCATATTCTTTGATTTTGTTTGAATAATCTAAGATTGATCCTTCGAGTAAACAATCTGGGTTCAGGTCAGCGAGTTCCAATCTGCCATCGTTTTTGAATTTGAGTGAAAGTTCTTCCAGGACTTTGTCTGCCAGCTGATATTCAGTTGTCTCATTTTGAAACAAAGCTATCTTGATCGTGTCCAGATGTGGATAGCTGGACGTGTAAACCGAATAACTACATCCGGTGATCAAGGTTGCAAAAAATAATAATATTCTGATCTTCATATTTTTTGTAACAATTAAAATTTGATTTTTATGTCAAGAAAATAGTAGTAAAGCTTGACAATTGGAATTGAATTTTTTGTTTATGCAAAAAAAAGATGGAGATAAATAATGACGAAAAAGTTTCTAACGATAAGAGAAGTATCAAATTTGTTGAAAATCACAGATTCTGTCGTGAAGGAAATGATCAAGACAAAAGTTTTCACGCTCCAACGTGACAAAGGATCAGACAAGATAGAAAAAGCACAAGTCGATGAATGGTTGGCAAATTTGAATGAGCATGAAGTAGAACAGCTGGCATTAAATCGATCAGTTTGCAGATTTGCTGACTATTTTAATCGGAAAAATGTTTTTTTGGATTTCGAAGCAGATAATCGTTATGAAGCGATCGGAGAAATGTCCAAATTTGCCAAAGAACTGAAAATCGTTCGTGATCATCGCTGGCTTTACAAAGTTGTGGTAGCACGAGAAGAATTGGTATCGACCGCGATCGGGAATGGAGTTGCGCTTTTGCATCCGCGTCATTTTCATCCTTCCAAAGTAAAAAAACCTTCGATCCTTTTTGGCAGATCAAAGCAATCGATCGATTTTGATGCGATCGATAATAAACCAGTCGATATTTATTTTATGTTGCTATTACATGATGATGTGCAACATCTATTTTCTATTTCTTATATTTCTAAGCTGTTGCTCCACGAGGAAAATATCAAAAATTTACGATCAGCAAAAACCAAAACAAAAATTGAACAATTGTTGACATCAAAAATGCTTAACTAATTGATTAGCAAGTTATTAATAGACAATAAAATATTTATTTTGCGTCATCACTAGATAATGCGCGAACTTTTTTTGCTCAGCGATTTTGGAGAACAATCAACTACCTTTCTTTCCCATTTCATCAAATCCAGCGGTGCAGATAGATCCAGGATTGCCTTTCTAATGCAAGGCGAAAAAAATTGGGAAAAACATTTTTTTGATTATAAACGTATTTTTTCTTCCAAAAACACACTTGATTTTTTCCCAATATTTCCTGAAAAAAAATTATCTTTTTCAGAAAAAATGATAGATAAGCTGCAACAAGCGACAGGAATTTTTGTTGGCGGTGGTTATATGTTTCGCTACATACAAGCCTACACAGCAGAGCCTCTTTGTTCGATCATCAAAAGACAATATTTGGCAGGAATTCCATATGCGGGATTATCAGCAGGTGCGATCCTATCGAACAGATTGGGTATTTTGCCACAATTTGCGATCAAGCCACATTTTAATACAAAAAAAAGATTTTCTGAATTGCTCAAAAAAATGAAAGCTAACCGAGCAAAATTCGGACTGGGCTTGGATGATGGTATTTTTGTGGAAATATATAATGAACAGGAAATGAAAATATTTGGCAAAGGAAGCTGTTATTTATTCAGAAATAAAGGAAATGACGAATATATTTTAAAGATATTACATAATGGTCAGGATTATTCGCTGATCAAATAATCGATATCATTCTCCACTTCATCAAAAGCTTCAGCTAATATTTTTTTCAGAGCTTCTTTTTGGATTTGCCGCACGCGTTCACGAGACAAACCAAGTTCCTGACCGATCTGGGCAAAATTCTTTGCATCTTCATCTCCCAATCCAAAATATTTTTTCACGATATGAGCTTGGCGAGAGGGTAAACCAGCGATCGAGCGCTCGATGCTATCTTGAACTTTTTCTCGATAATAGAGTTTTTTGGGATCGTCAGCTTCGCTATCAGCCAAAAAATCATTATACGTAACTGAATGATGATTGTTCGAATAGGATTCGCGGTCGATCGAAAAAGTATCGATCGATTGTTTTTTGCTTTTTCGGATAACCTTTTTGTCCAGATCAGTCATTTCTGAAATATCTTCGATCGAAGCTTTTCGCCCAGTCTTCTTAAAATATTTTTTTTCTGCTTTTTTGATCTTATTAGCAATATTAACTTTGCTGAGCGGAGTTCTTATTATGTCTGTCTTTTCAGCCAGGGCAAAGAGAATTTTTTGTTTGATCCACCAAACAGCATACGAGATAAGTTTGTTATGTTTTTGTGGATCAAATTTTTCGATTGCTTTTATCAATCCCATATTTCCTTCGCTGATAAGTTCAGAAAGCGAGAGTCCACGATTTTGATAACGCGAAGCAATTTTGACCACAAATTTTAGATTTGATCGGATCAGTTTATCCAACGCTTTTTTATCACCTTTTTGTGCTGCAATTGCAAGTCTATGTTCTTCATCACGGCTCAAAGGTTCGATGTTGGCAATTTCGCGTAAATAATTTTGCAATGCTTTATCTTCAAAAACATTTTCCGCCATTTTTTAATCCTTATTAATTTTTTGATGATTCATTTCTGTAGCAAGATCTTTCATACTTGGAACTCATTTATGTGATCATAAATAAAGTCAAGAAGTTCATCATTATTCATTTCTAAGCGACGTGATAAGCTGAAAACAATTTTCACGCCTGATAGATTCATGCCCAATTCCTGCGTTAAAGTTATGATGATCGTGATCTTGATAATATCATCACGTGTGAATAATCTTGTATTGTTTTGTGAACGCGAGGGTTTTAGCAGCTCTTTTTTTTCATACATTCTGATCGTCTGATCATGAATTCCCAGTTTTTTAGCTACTTCTCCTATCTTCAAAAATTTTTGTTTCATATTTCCCCTAAAAATCTGGAAGCACTTTGCGAGGATCGATTGCTTTTCCTCTTTTGCGATATTCAAAATGAAGATGTGGTCCGCTGGCGCTGCCAGTCTGACCCAACGTCGCTATCGGTTGCCCCTTTTTCACTTTTTCTCCCAAACGCACGAAATTCGTTTCATTGTGCGCATAAACGGTCATCACATATTCATCGTGTTCCAGGATGATCACGTTACCATAACCGCGTTGATTTCCTACATAAACCACTTTTCCATCCAAACTGGCAAGGATCGGTTTACCTTTTTCTGCTGCAATATCTATTCCTTTGTGTGGTCTGCCGTTTCTCAAACCAAACTCTGATGTGACTTTTCCGTTTACTGGCAAACAGATTTTTGGTCTTTTGATCTTTTCTGCGATTTTCGATTGATCTTGTTCGTGATTTTTAGTATTAATTTTATCTTCAATAGTATCTTGCTCATCTTGTTTTTTTATGATCTTTTTTGACAGAGGAACATCCTTTTTTCTTAATAGCAATCTCTGTCCAGCTTTCAGGTTATAAGTATTCAGATCATTAATTTCCAAAATATCGAAAACGTTCAATCCATACATTTTTGCAATGCGATGAATTGACTCTTTTGCCTTCACGATGTGAATTCCACTTTTGGGAATGGGACGCTCTGTCACAAATTCCGATTTATAGCTTTTTTTGGGATATAGATAGAGTTTTTGTCCCACAAAGACTTCATTCTTTTTGAGATCATTGAACAATTTCAAACGCTGAATTGGCAGCGAATATTTTTTGCTGATCGACTCGAGAGTTTCACCCTTTTTCACGATATGGTAATCATCTGAAGCAGTGAAAAATTTGGGATTTGCAGACATTGCCTCTGCGGTATTGAGATAAGCAGAAAAAAAAACGCAGAAGCTGAACAGCACTACTTTCATTTGAGTTCAATAAATAATACGAAAATCAGCATAGTTTCTAACATTTTTCAGCTCAGAAACCACGACCTTTTTGACTCTTGCCAATCTTGGACCTTGCTGTAATGCTCTGATGAAAGATTCCATCTGCATTTTTTCGCCGATAGCAATAACCTGCACATCACCATTGAAAAGGTTTTTTACTGTTCCCTTAATATCAAAAGAACGAGCCGCTTTTAATGTGAATGCTCGGAAGCAAACGCCTTGCACTTTACCTTTGATCATAATTTCTTTTTTTTCTATCATTTTATCCTCGTGACTTCAAATAAATATGAGTGAAGCATTGTCAAATATTTTCTTGTTTTAAAGTTCTTCTTCTTGCTTGACATCAGGACAGTATTATTTCGATTTTGTTTTATGAAATATGAAGTTTTGGTTGAATTTATCAGAAAATATTTTCCGCAACGGAAAGATACGATTTTATCAAATTTTAGACTATATCATAAATTATTGTTAGAAGAGAATCAGAAAGTCAATTTGGTTTCACGTAAAACATCTACAGAAAATATTTGGACATTACATTTCCTGGACTCAATTTTACCTGCCAAATTGTTTAAATTGACAAACCAAACAATATTAGATTTTGGAAGTGGTGGTGGCTTGCCTGGAATTCCTCTAAAAATTCTTTTTCCTGAAATCAAACTTTATCTTTTGGATTCAAAACTGAAAAAGATGAAAGCTGTGAGAAAAATGATTAAAATCCTTGACTTAAAATCGTGTTTCACGGTTGTTTCACGATTAGAATATTTAGATCAAAAGTGGCATCAAAACTTCGATCTCATCGTTTGTCGTTCAGTAAAAATGACGCCAAAATTCAAAGCAAAATTATTTGCGCTGCTAAAAAATAACGGTGAATTGATTTTGTATAAAAGTAAAAAACTGGATGATCTTGATATCTTTCCAAAAAAGTCTATCGTTGATATCAGTCATTCTCAGATTGGAGAAAGAAAAATTATCAGGATAAAAAAATAGAAATTATGGGAAAAATTATTGCGATCGTGAATCAAAAAGGCGGCGTAGGAAAAACAACCACGGCGATCAATCTTGCATCAGCGCTGGCGATCTATGAAAAAAAAACCTTATTGGTTGATTTCGATCCCCAAGGAAATGCTTCCAGTGGAGTTGGTGCTGACAGAAACAATCCAAATGTTTATGAATCATTGATCGGAAATGCGAAAACAGAAGACGTGATCAAAAGTTCTGCGATCCTGGATTTGTTAGATGTTTTGCCTTCCAATATGGATCTGAGTGGTGCAGAAATTGAACTGGTAAAAGAATATTCGCGTGAATATAAATTGAAGAATATGCTGGAAAACATCACAAAAAAATATGATTATACAATTATTGATTGTCCACCATCTCTGGGATTGTTAACGGTGAATGCGCTTTCTGCTTGCACTGAAGTTATCATCCCGATCCAATGTGAATATTATGCTCTCGAAGGCGTGAGTCAACTTTTGAACACAATTCGGTTGATCAAAAAAAACCTTAATAAAAATCTGGAAATTATGGGTGTCCTTTTGACGCTTTATGACCGCAGATTGAATCTTTCTCAGCAAGTGGCAAAAGAAGTGAGAAGATATTTTCAGGAAAAGGTTTTCAATTCAATTATCCATCGCAGCGTTAAACTGAGTGAAGCTCCCAGTTTTGGTAAGTCCATATTTCATTACGACATCAAATCACGGGGAGCATTAAATTATTTTTCATTAGCAAAGGAAGTGATCGCACGATGAAAAGATTAGGAAAAGGATTAGAAGCTCTGATCGATACGGGACCAGAATCGATTGACAAAACTACTGGCATCACAACGATTAAGGTGGATATGATCGCTCCCAACCGTTATCAGCCACGCAAGAAATTCGATCCAGAAAAGCTCAAGGAATTAGCTGATTCTCTCAAAGAAAGCGGAATTATCCAGCCAATAATCGTGACGAAAAAGGATGAAACAAAGTATGAGCTGATCGCAGGTGAAAGAAGATTGGAAGCTTCCAAATTAGCTGGTTTAGAAGAAGTTCCAGTGATTATTCGTAGCGTTTCTGCCAAAGAACAATTACAATTTGCTATTATCGAAAACGTGCAACGCGAAGATCTGAACGCGATCGAGGAAGCACAAGCTTATGCAAAATTGAGTGAAGAATTTGGCTTGAAACATGCTCAGATCGCAGAATTGGTTGGCAAAGATCGAGTCACGATCACCAATTTGATCAGGCTTTTGAAATTAGCACCAGAAGTTCAGGACATGCTTTTGCAAAATAAGCTGACATCTGGCCATGCTCGTGCTATTTTACAAGTAGATAAAAACTTACAAAGAGATTTCGCTGAACATATCCAACAGGAAAATCTTTCTGTCCGAAAAGCAGAAATGGAAGCAAAACAAATCAAAGAAGATGGCGAGATCTTCAAGAAATCGACAAAAAAGCGAATTGCCTTTTTTGAAAAAACCGAAAAGGATCTGACTGGAAAGTTGAAGATAAAAGTTAAAATTTCTGGCAATGAAAAAACTGGCAAGATAAGTTTACATTTCAAATCAAAACAGGAATTTGAAAATTTGATAGAACTATTATCAAGGATGAAATGACAAAATTTTCTGCAATACTTATTGGACTCCTCTTGTGCGCTATGATAATTCTTTTGGTGCAAAATCATAAATTATCCAACATCATAGAGAAACAAAAAGAGAATTACGAATTAGCCGCAGAATATTTGGAATATTTTTCCGATTTTGCTAGCGAAAAAATGGGAAAGAATAAGCAAAACTATTATGACTCTGAACATTTTCATAATCTCTTAGATAATTATAATCAACATGATCCAGCCAGAAAAGATACAATTTCTATAAAACTGTCAGATATTAAACAAAGAAACTATCAAGAGTTCGAGACGAAAGATTTCTTGCCAGAACAAAATCCGATAAAATCAAAATTTGCTTTGAGCCAGAAATTCAGCAATACACATCCAGCTTTAGACTTTGCAACACAGGAAGGAACAAAAGTTTTTAGCGTGGCCGCAGGAAAAATTTTATCGATCTATGATGATGAATACTTTGGAAAAGCGTTGATCATTGATCATTTAAATGGCTATTTTTCCTTTTATGCGCATCTAAAAAATACTTTGGTCAAAGAAAATATTATAGTCGAAAAAGGAGAATTGATCGCAACTGTAGGAAATACAGGAAATAGTTCTGCTCCTCATTTACATTTGGAGATTATCAAAAATGGCGCGAACCTTGACCCGATCAAATTCTTGAAAAATTTGAACAGGAGTGATTATGGCAAAAAATAGAAAAGTAGAATTATCCACAATTATCGGCAAGGGCAGTAAGATCGATGGCAAATTGACAGCAGCTGGCGGAATTCGTATCGATGGAGAAGTCGAAGGAAATATCGCATCTGATGGATTTGTCACGATCGGTGAAGGTGGTGTGGCAAAAGCAGATATTAAAGCTCAAGAATGCTTAATTTCCGGTCGTGTGATCGGCAATGTGACCGTGCAAGAAGGTTTGGAATTAGATAATACCGCTAATCTTTCGGGAGATATTGTCGCCAAGATCCTGAAGATCCATTCAGGAGCAATATTCAATGGTTCCAGCGCGATGGGAGCACAGGCTAAGAAAAACCTGCAAAAGAAAAATGTGGAAAGATCAGAAAAAAATTAATAAGGAAATTTTACGTAATATTGGATTAGTGACACAGCTGGGACTTGTTGTGATCTCTTCTTTACTTATTTTCTTTTTTGTTTTTTTGTATCTGGATAATAAATTCCAAACGAAAGGTGTTTTATCGATCGCTGGTGTCTTATTGGGAGTTTCTGCTGGCATTTTAGGTGCTTACCGTTTGTTAAAAAGGGTATATCAAAAAGATGAATAATGAATCTTATGTGAAAAGAATCGCTCTCATTATTATCTTGACAAACATAGCTGCCATTCTGACTTTGCCGTGGTTCTTTAAAGATGGAATTAGCTGGATATTAGGCGCTTCTGCCAGTTTGGGAAATTTATTGTGGCTGGCAGATAATGTGAAAAAAAGCATTGATCTTGTTCCAACAAAATCAAAATTATCAGCAATGAAAGGCGCAATGTTGCGAATGGTAGCTTTGCTATTTTACGCGACAACCATAGTTTTTCTTCTCAAACCTAATATCATTTTATTTGGTTTGGGCTTGTTATCTGCCCAGATCATAATCTATCTTACAGAATTTTTGAAATTTATAAAAAGTAATAAAATTTTCAGAGGATGAAATGGTAAAAAAGAAGAAAGGTTCGATCCTAAAAGTTTTTCTGATCTTTTTTGTGCTTGAATTGATCATTGTTTTCCTTTCTTCAGATTTTAATAAACAACTCCAGATCGGTTTCCAAGATGGTAAGTTCGTCTTTCGCAATGTTCAGACTACCTATGATCTTCAAGAAAAGATCACCGAAGAATTCCAGATCGATGAACATTATAAAAGAACTGGCGAAGAGCCAAAGATTTATCAAAGCAATAAACTTTATGAGTTTTTCAAAAAAATTTTTGGAAAGGCTTCTGCTATTGGAACTTTCCAATTGCTCAGGATGCTATTGATCGTAGATTTCGTTCTGCTGCTCATCGCTTTCCTCATCAAAAAAAGGATTTTCGAACGACCTTCCAAACCGCAAATTATGTTTGAATTGCTCTATGGCGCTTTTGAAGAATTTGTCGTGGAAACTCTGAGTGAAAAAAGACGTCATTTCACACCCTACATCGTGACTCTTTTCATTTTTATCTGGATATGTAATATGATCGGAATGATCCCAATTCCTGGCTTTATGGAACCAACGCGCAATTTGAACGTTCCTCTCGGTCTCGGTTTCGCAGCGGTCGTTGTCGTTCATGTTACGGCAATCAAAACAAAAGGATTGTGGCGTCATTTGCAGAATTATATTAATCCTGTCAAAAACCCATTATTTCTATTGGATATCGTGGGTGAAATATCCAAAGTTGTCTCGATCTCATTTCGACTTTTTGGCAATATCCTGGGTGGTGCAATCATAATTTTGGTCGTTTCTTCTTTGGTAAAATACGTTGTTTTCCCTGTCGGTTTAAATCTTTTCTTTGGAATTTTCGTAGGAACGATCCAAGCCTTTGTTTTCACAATGCTTGCTTTAACTTATATTGGCGTGGAAGTGGTGGAGTAAAATCATGGTTGAATACATTCGCATTGCAGCATTTTTAGGTGCTGGTCTCAGCGTTGGTATCGGTGCGATCACGACCGGTATTGGTTCAGGATTGATCGCTGGCGAAGGAGCAAAAGCATTGATCGTCCAACCAAAAGCAAATGAATCTATTTTTCGCACAATGCTGATCGGACAAGCAGCAGCGCAGACAGCTGGGATTTTTGCTTTAGTGATCTCAATGTTGTTGCTCTATGGCATCTCGGAAGCACCTGAAGGTGGCTGGTTTAAAACAGCAGCTTATCTTTCTGCTGGATTAGCGATGGGTCTCGGTTCGATCGGTTCATCTTATGGAGCTGGATATGCTGGTGGACAAGCTTGCAAATCTGTGGCGAGGATGCCAAAACAAAGCAATATGATCTTAGGAAATATGCTGATTGGTCAGGCTTTGGCTCAAACTTCCGCAATTTTTGCATTATTAGTTGCTTTCCTGTTATTGTATTCTGTTCCAGAACAGCCAGAAGGTTTAGAGATCGGTAATATCATCGTCAAATCTCTCGCCTTGATTGGAGCGGGTCTCGCTATCGGCTTGGGTACTTTAGGACCAGGAACAGGAGTTGGTTATGTGGCGGGAAAAGCAAGCGATATGATCGGACGGTTTCCCAATGAGAAGCTCAAAATTTTGAGAACAATGTTTTTAGGAGCTGCAGTTTCTCAATCTACAGCAATATATTCGCTTGTTGTTGCGTTCTTATTAATTTTTGCGTAATAAAAAAAAATATGAAATATTTGGAGGAATCATGGAATTAGCACAAGGAATCGTGAAAGCAGCAGCCCTTTTGGGTGCTGGAATGTGTATGGGAATGGGTGCACTTGGACCTGGCGTTGGTGAAGGTTTCGTGGCTGGAAAAGCTTGTGAAGGAATTGCCCGTTCACCAGAAAATGCCAGTTTGATCACAAGAACGATGTTGGTCGGTCAAGCCGTTTCCGAATCAACAGGTATCTATTCTTTGGTTATTGCATTGCTTTTGATCTTCTCAACTTGATCATTAATAAATAATTCAGGTCTATCTGGAGAGATTATGATAAATATTAATTATGCTTTCATTCTCGTGATCCTGAATTTCGTGCTTTTGCTGATCGTCTTGAATAAAATGTTATACAAGCCGATCCAGAAATTTCTCATCGAAAGGCAAAAGAGAATATCGACTGATATGGATGAAGCACAAGCTGGTCGAGAGAAGGCCAAACAATTAGTTCAGGAAAAGGAAGAAGAATTAAAATCCTCAGCTGAAGAAGTCAGAAAAATGAAACAACTGGCGCAGCGAGATGCCGAGAAAAAAGCAGACGAGATCGTGAAACTTGCACGAAATCAAGAGAAGAAGATCCACAAGGATACAGCAATTTTGCTGGAACAGGAAAAGAAAAATGCGATGCAGGAGATCGAAAAAGAACTTACTACAATGGTTTCAGATCTTTCCGCAAAATTTCTTTCCAAAAAAATGAATGATCAAAAAGATGAAGAATTGATCAAGAATATTATTGAAAAAGGTGATGATAAGTGAGAAATAAACTGGTGGCAGAACGTTATGCCAAAGCAGTGCTTTTTAATTTAAAAAAAAATGAACATAAGATAATCATACAGGATATTTCATCGTTGAGAGAAATTCTTTCAGAAGAATTGATAAAAGCGATCGATTCTTTTTTGATCCCGCAAAAAAAACGATTTAGGATGGTTCATGAAATCTCGCAAGATCTGAAATTAAACAAGATCTGGGAAAACCTGTTCCAGATATTAGTTCGTAAACACCGATTTATAATTATCTTAGAAATTCTTTCCAATTTGGAATTTCATATCTTGGAAGTTAACAATCAGCTCAAAGTTTCATTACACCTTGCTCGTAAACAATCTGAAGAGATCATATCAGCTATCCAAAAAAAGATCGCAAAATTATTAAAGAAAGATGTGGTTTTGAATATTCAGATCACACCAGAGATCATTGGTGGATTTATTGCTGAAACAGAATCTGTATTGATCGATGGATCGATTAAAAATAATTTAATAAAATTAATTAATATTAGTAAAATCTAAATGAGGTCGGAATGAAAATACAACCAGATGAAATAAGTTCGATTCTGAAAGAAAAAATCAACGATTTCAAATTTGAGATCGACGTTGCCGAAACTGGCAAAGTGGTTCAAGTTGGAGACGGAATTGCTCGTGTTTATGGGCTGGACAACGTGATGGCGGGTGAAATGATCGAATTTCCTGGAGGCGTTGTTGGAATGGCGCTCAATCTGGAAGAAGATAACGTGGGCTGCATCATTTTCGGAGAAACGGAAAAGATTAAAGAAGGCGATATCGCTAAAAGATCCAAAAAAATTCTCCAAGTTCCAGTTGGAGAAAAATTATTGGGTCGTGTTGTAAATGCTTTGGGTCAGCCTATTGATGGGAAAGGCGAGATCGAAGCTGAAGCTCACAAACCGGTAGAAAGAAAAGCGCTGGGTATCATTCAAAGACAACCAGTAAAAGAACCTTTGCAAACTGGTTTGAAATCGATCGATTCCATGATCCCAATTGGAAGAGGACAGAGAGAATTGATCATCGGTGATCGTCAAACTGGTAAGACAGCGATCGCTATCGACACGATCATAAATCAAAAAGATTCTGATGTGATCTGCGTCTATGTCGCGATCGGACAAAAAAAATCCTCAGTAGCAAAGATCGTGAAAACCTTGGAAGCCTTTGGCGCGATGGAATACACGATAATCGTCACAGCTTCAGCGTCCGAATCTGCTTCTTTACAATATCTCGCTCCCTATGCCGGTTGCACGATGGGAGAATTTTTTCGTGATAATGCAAAACATGCCCTCATAATTTATGATGACCTTTCCAAACACGCTGTCGCCTATCGTGAACTTTCTCTGCTTTTAAGACGACCTCCCGGCCGTGAAGCTTATCCTGGCGACGTTTTCTATTTGCATTCAAGATTATTGGAAAGAGCTTCCAAGCTAAATGATGAGCTTGGTGGCGGCTCTTTGACCGCACTTCCCATCATTGAAACTCAAGCGGACGATATCACAGCCTATATTCCAACGAATGTAATTTCTATCACTGATGGACAGATCTATCTGGGTAGTCGATTATTCTATTCTGGAGTTCGCCCCGCGATAAATGCTGGTCTTTCTGTTTCACGTGTGGGCGGGAATGCACAGATCAAGGCGATGAAAGGCGTTGTGGGACAGTTAAGATTGAATCTGGCGCAATACAATGAATTGAAAGCTTTCGCCAAATTTGGTTCAGAGTTAGATGAATCTACGCAAGCTCAATTGAGACGTGGCGAAAGATTGGTCGAAATACTAAAACAAGGTCAATATTCACCATTGCCAGTAGCGAAGCAGATATTCATTATTTTTATGGCAAATGAAGGTCTGTTAGATGAAGTTGATATTGGAAAGATAAAAAAGGTGGAAGAAGAGCTATTTTCCACACTCGATGCTGAATATGAAGAATTAATGCAAAGTATTATACAAGATAAGTTAACTGACGAGATCAAAGATGCGATGCGCAAGATTTGTCAGAAAGTTTTAAAAAAATTCTAAAATTAAATAATTATGGCTAGTATAAAAGAAATCAAGATCAGGATCGAGAGTGTAAAAAACACCAGACAGATCACCAATGCGATGAAAATGGTCTCTGCCGCCAAGCTTCGCAAGGCAAAAAATAGCATCTTTGCCGCTCGCCCCTATGCAAATGAACTCAACAAAATGTTGGAATTGATCAAGATCAAAAATAAGACGATCAAGCATCCGCTTCTTGCTGAAAGCGATGAAAAAGGCAAAAATGCTCTCGTCATAGTAACTTCTGATCGTGGATTATGTGGCTCTTTCAATGCAAATTTGATCCGCGAAGCGAAGCATTACCTGCAAGAAAATAGATCGGCTGATCTTATCTGTCTCGGTAAAAAAGGCTATGATTATTTCCAAAAGAGAAAGAATAAGATCACGCATCAATATATCGATTACTTTAATAAAATGGATTTCTCGATCTCCAGAGAAATTGCTGAAGAGCTGCTCAACATCTTTCTCAACCGAGAATATACAAAAATTGATATTCTTTACAACGAATTCAAATCTGCGATCCAACAAAATATCGTGGTGAAACAATTATTACCAATCATTCCAACAAAAATCGAGGAAGATAAAAGTTTGGATTATCTCTATGAGCCCGATGAAAAAACAATTATCGACGAAATCGGGAAAAAATATATCAATGTTTCGATCTGGCGGATTATGCTGGAATCTTCAGCAGCTGAACAAGGAGCTCGCATGACAGCGATGGATTCTGCCACAGAAAATGCCAGCGATTTGATCCAGGAATTAACTCTAAATTACAATAGAGCACGTCAGGCGGCGATCACGACAGAGATCATCGAAATTGCCTCTGGCGCTGAAGCAATAAAACAATAAAATGAGGATAATATGGTTGAAGGAAAAGTGATTCAAGTTATCGGACCAACAATCGATGTCGAATTTTCAGAAGGACATTTGCCAGCAATTCATAATGCATTGACCATCTCCAGAAAAGATCATCCTGATCTGGTTCTGGAAGTGCAGATGCATCTCGGAGAAAATAAGGTGCGCACAGTAGCAATGGATTCGACGGATGGAATTGTGCGCGGAACAAAAGTTAAAGATGCTGGTAATCAAATCTCTGTTCCCGTCGGTGAAGAAGTTCTGGGCAGGATTATAAACGTTGTCGGTCAGCCGATCGATGAACAAGGAGATGTGAAAACGAAGGAAAAATTTCCGATTCATCGCCAAGCACCAATTTTTGAAAATCTTTCCACTGAGGAAGAAATTCTGGAAACCGGGATCAAAGTCATCGATCTGATAGAACCTTATTCTAAGGGCGGTAAGATCGGACTTTTTGGAGGAGCTGGCGTTGGCAAAACAGTTTTAATCCAGGAATTGATCCGGAATATTGCTATCGAACATGGCGGATTTTCTGTGTTTTCTGGCGTTGGAGAACGCACCAGAGAAGGAAATGATCTGTGGCTGGAAATGAAAGATTCTGGAGTTTTGGATAAAACCGCTCTCATTTTCGGTCAGATGAACGAACCGCCAGGAGCTCGTCAACGCGTTGGTTTAACTGGATTGACCATTGCTGAATACTTCCGCGATGTCTCCAAAAAAGATGTTCTTCTGTTCATCGATAATATCTTTCGTTTTACTCAAGCTGGATCAGAAGTTTCCGCTCTTCTGGGAAGAATGCCGTCTGCTGTCGGCTATCAGCCGACTCTGGCTACAGAAATGGGAGAACTTCAGGAACGCATCACCTCTACAAAAGACGGCTCCATCACTTCGGTCCAAGCAATCTACGTTCCTGCTGATGATTTGACCGACCCCGCTCCAGCAACCACTTTTTCCCACCTTGATGCGACGACTGTTTTGGATAGAAAAATTGTTGAATTGGGAATTTATCCTGCTGTCGATCCTCTTGATTCTACCAGCAGAATTCTTGATCCAAAAATCATCGGAGAAGAACATTATTCTGTGGCAAGAGAAAGTCAGCGCATCATCCAAAAATATAAAGACTTACAGGATATTATCGCAATTTTGGGGATGGATGAACTTTCTGAAGAAGATAAATTGACCGTTAATCGAGCCCGAAAACTGCAAAGATTCTTTTCCCAACCTTTCTTTGTTGCCGAAGAATTTACGAACACACCAGGAAAATATGTGCCTTTAAAAGAAACGATCCAGGGCTTCAAAACGATTATTGATGGCGATTGTGATGATTGGCCAGAAGCTGCATTTCTCTTCGTCGGAAATCTTGAAGAAGCTGAAGAAAAGGCACACAATTTGAAGAAAAATATCAAAGGAAAATCCAAGCCAAAAGCCAAAAAATCTGTGGAAACATCCAAAAAAGAAAAAGCGAAGAAAAAGAAAGATTGATGAATGAAAAATTATCATTGAAGATCATCGAACCAGACAAGATCAAGATCGAAGGTGAATTCGACCATGTCATTATTCCCGGCATTGATGGAGATTTCGGTGTTGAAGTGGCGCATACGCCTTTCATCACAAAGATTCGTCCCGGGATTTTGCAGCTTTACACAAATAAAAAGATCGATAAATATGCAATTCATGACGGTTTTGTGACAGTTGAAAATGATCAGATAACAATTCTCACCGAAACGATCGAAAAAGAAAATGAAATCAATTTATCGAGAGCAAAAGATTCAAAAAACAGAGCAGAAAAAAGATTATCAAGTTCTGCTGAAGATATCAATTTTAGGAGAGCTGAAGCTTCTTTGAAACGAGCGCTCGTTAGAATAGATCTGGGTAGATAAAGCGTAAAAACTATCATGAAATTTACTCTAAACATCTTCACGTTTTTTCTGTTCATATTTTTGACCAACTGCGGAGAAAAACAAATATCGCAAAAAGTTCCACCGACAAAAAAAATTATTCCTGAAACAGAAAATAACGAAATTGTGGCAGATCCAATTAACGAACAAAAAATTGATCAATCCAGCTTGGAAACTAAACATGAGACATCCAATTCAAACAATAATGTTTCTGAACCTGTCTTCACCGAAGGTATCTATCTGAATGCTTATACTATTGCTTCCAAAAAATTTATTCCCTTATTAGATAGAGCAAAAGAAACTGGTTTGAACACTGTTATTTTTGATCTAAAAAATATGAATGGGACCATTTTCTTTTCTGTGCCACAAAAAGATACGATTTTGCAAAAAAGAATTCAACCGATAATAAATATTGAGAAAGTTGTAAATACTATTCATGAACGAGATTTGAAGGCTGTATCTCGGTTGGTCATGTTCCACGATCAGTTCAAAGCGGAAAATTTTCCAGAATTTCGTCCGCAAAAAATCGATAGTACTGCTTGGACGGAAAGCAAAAGAAGAGGTCCCAGCTGGTTAGATTCTTCTCATCCTGAAAATCAAAAAGAGTTATTGAGTCTGATCAGCTTGGTTGCTAAAAACGGTATTGATGAAATTCAATTGGATTATATTCGTTTTCCTACGCAGGGAAATATCGATGAAGCAATTTTTTATTTTCAAAAGGAAGATTCGTTACTGGCTGCTGCAGATAGTAATTATGTTTTTCGTGAAAAACAAGATATAATCGTTGATTTCATCAAGCAAGCAAAGAAGCTTTGTGCAGCAGAAAATGTTCGATTGACTGCAGATATTTTTGCGATCGTTGCCTGGCAGCGCAGCTTGGATATTGCTTTGACTGGACAGAACATTTCTCGTATGTCCAAATATTTAGATGCGATCCATCCGATGATCTATTCTTCGCATTTTTCTGATGATTTTGGCTATCGCCAAAATGTTCCCAATGAGCCTTATCATCTGATATTCAAAGGAACAAATTTGGCAAAAAAATACGTTTCACCAAATTGCAAAGTTATACCTTATATTCAAGCAAATAACTGGAAGGTGAATTTTAGTTATGAGTATTTAATTACGCAAATCACAGCCGTGAAAAATAATGATGCGGAGGGTTATTTACTTTGGAATGCTCAGAACAATTATGGAAAAGTTTTAGATTGGATTTTTGAATACAATAACTGATCTGTTTCACGTGAAACTCTATTCTCTTTTATGAATAATTCACTTTCTAAATATCAAAAAATTATGAGTTCTGTATGAAAAAATGGATGTCATTCTGAGAAATCTTTCATCTTTACTTCCGAAGAATCTCGTACTTTTCTTTTTCGATCTTCCTTTATCTTATTCAGAAAAAAAAGTTAAGCTAAAAGACGTTCTGGGATTCTGCCAAAGAAATAGCGCAAGATACGTCCCCTCTTCTATGCATTATGGCAGGGTAAGGTGAATGACAAGGAAGTGTAATTATGCATAAATATTATCCAAAATTTAATTTGGAAGAAGCGATTCGCGTCTGGAAAATCGCCTGGCCCATTATCCTGACCAATATGCTGCAAGTCACTGTCGGTATCGTTGATTTCAAAATGGTCGGTTCTTTGGGAATTGAATCGATTGCTGCCGTCGGAATGTCTCGTCAAGTGATGATGTTCATCATGATCCTGATGATTGCGATAAGTGGCGGAGCTTCCGTTCTGGTCGCTCATGCTTACGGTTCTAAAGATAAAAAACGAGTCAGCAGAACAGCAGGACGCTCAGCAACATTTATGATCTTATCTGCTTTGCTGATCATAATGCCGCTCGGATTAATTTTTTCACGAACGATATTGGCGATATTAGGTGCAAAAGAACAAGTTGTGGAATTAGGGTATTCTTATTTACAAATTCTATTCCTGGGCAGCGTATTCTCTATGTTCAATTTTGTTATCATAGGAATCTTATTGGGAGTGGGGAAAACCAAGGTTTCTTTGAATTTACTATTGATCACAAATTCCTTGAACATTCTTTTCAATTATCTTCTGATTTTTGGTGTTGGTCCTTTTCCTGCTCTCGGTGTGAAAGGTGCAGCTTTGGGGACAATTCTCTCGCGTTTTGTTGGCTCCTTTATTGGAATTTGGATCTTATTTTCACGTCGATTTCCTATCCAGATAAATCTGAAAGATTCTCTAATTCTGGATTTTGAACTTCTAAAAAAAATTTTATATCTCGGAGGACCACGTTCACTGCAAGGAATTGTGCGCAATTTCTCTCGATTGTTCATAATACGGGTAATCACGCTTTTGCCAGAACCTACTCGTGCTGTCTCAGCTTATAGTGTTGCTATGCAAGTTCGAATGATCTCGAGTTTTGTGGGATTGGCTTTTATGAATGGAGCAATGAGTCGCGTGGGACAAAATATGGGAGCAGGGAAACCAGAATTGGCGGAGAAAAGCGGTTGGCTGTCAGCTGGCATGGCGACAGTTTTGATGCTTGTAATCGCAGTAATATTTTTTCTATTTCCAAAAGCCATTATGTCTTTCTTTACTGATGATGAAGCAGCGATCGCAATGGGGAAGACATTTTTCAGGATCATTGCACTCAGCGAGCCTGTGATGGCATTTGCTTTTGCTCTGGGCGGTGCATTGCGAGGTGGTGGTGATCCGCTTTCGCCTTTTATTTATGCCAGTGTTTCCGATCTTGTGATCGTGATTGGCTGCGGCTATCTGATGGCTGTCACTTTGAATTTGGGCTTTGCCGGAATTGCTATAGGGATCGCTGTTAGTTCTTTGACGCGTGCTATTCCTTCTACCTGGAAATTTAAGCAGGGAAAATGGAAAGTGAATCGTTTGTGATGGAAATTTTAGTTCGAATTGTCTGAATGTAATCCTGCTTTTTACTTGACATTAAAATTGACACTAAATTTTGAAAATATTAAAAAAAATGAGGATTATATGAGTCAAAATAGAATCAAGGAACATCCTATTTTGCCTATTCCAGATCGAGAAAATGTGCGTTTCTTTTGGAATAAAAAACCGCTTCTTGCCAAAAAAGGTGAAGTGATTTCTTCCGCTCTCTTTGCCAATGGGATTAAAATTTTTGGTCATCATCCAAAAGATAACAGCGCACAGGGAATCTTCTGTGCAAACGGGCAATGTGCCAAATGCACTGTTATCGCCAATGCTAAACCGGTGAAATCCTGCATGACTCTCGTCAAAGAAAATATGGATGTGAAAAGCGTTGAAGGTTTGCCAAAGCTGCCAAATACTGAAAAACACGAGATAAATGATATTGAAATCCTTGAATTCGATGTTCTTATTATTGGTGGTGGTCCAGCAGGGCTTTCTGCTGCAGTTCAACTGGGAGAGCACAACATTCGAACTTTGATCGTGGATGACAAAAATGAACTGGGCGGAAAATTGGTTTTGCAGACGCATAAATTTTTTGGATCGGTGGAAGATTCTTATGCGGGAACTCGCGGCAATGATATCGGAAAAATGCTGGCAGAGAAAGTTCGCAAACTCAATTCATTGACGGTCTGGAGGAATAGCATTGCTTTATATGTTTATAAAGATAAAAAAGTTGGTATCCTGAAAAATGACGTTTACAAACTAATAAAACCAAAAATTATTTTAAATGCAGCTGGTGCACGTGAAAAATTCTTGCGTTTTAAAGGAAATGCACTGGCTGGAATTTATGGTGCTGGCGCTTTCCAAACTCTCGTGAATCGAGATCTGGTGCGTCCTACGAAAAGATTGTTCATCGTGGGTGGTGGCAATGTCGGATTGATCGCTGGTTATCATGCTTTGCAAGCAGGAATCGAAGTCGTTGGACTCGTCGAAGCGCTACCAAAATGCGGTGGCTACAAAGTTCATGCCGATAAATTGAAAAGATTAGGAGTCCCAATTTACACTTCCCACACGATCAAACAAGCGCACGGTGAAGAGACAATCGAAAGCGTGACAATCTGCAAAATAGATAAGAATTTCCAGGAAATCCCAAATACTGATAAGACATTTTCTTGCGACACACTTTTGATCGCAGTTGGATTGGAACCAGTGAATGAATTTGCTCTGGAAGCAGAAAAAGCGGGAATGAAAGTTTTTTCAGCCGGTGATGCCAAAGAAATAGCAGAAGCATCTTCGGCAATGTTCAATGGAAAGATCGCTGGTTTACAAGTAGCGAGAGAATTACGAAAAGATATCGAGGATATCCCTTCCAGCTGGTATGAAAAAGCTGAGATATTGAAATCTGAACCGGGGAAAACCGTCGATTACCAAAATATTGAAAATAATTCAAAAGTCTTCCCTGTAATTCACTGCCTGCAAGAAATTCCCTGCAATCCTTGCTCAACGATCTGTCCCACAAATTCGGTCAAGATCAAAGGTGATCCGATAACAGGACTTCCTTATTTTGAAGGGAAATGCATCGGTTGTGGAAAATGCGTGGCTATCTGTCCCGGATTGGCGATCACGCTCGTTGATTATCGCAAGAATGAAGAATTTCCAACAGTTACTCTTCCTTACGAATTGAAAAATCACAAGATCGAAAAAAAAGATCAAATCGAATGCGTGGACATCGATGGTAATATTCTCGGAGAATACAAAGTTAAACGAGTAATTGATAGCCCAGCAAACAATCGAACTCAGCTTATCCAGGCGGAAGTGCCTGCTAACATTGCCAAAAAGATCGCTTCCTTTCATATCCAACCTGACGAAGTTTCCAGACCTGAAATCAAAAATATCACGAAAATTGACGATGAAGAAATGGTCTGCCTTTGCGAACGTGTAACAGCGAAAGAAGTGCGAAAACTGATTAAAAAAGGCGTGCATGACATGAACCAGATAAAAGCGATCACGCGGGCTGGAATGGGGCCTTGCGGCGCTAAAACATGCGATAATTTGATCAAACAACTTTTCCGCGAAGAAGGAATTTCGCAAGAAAAGATTGTCGAGAATACAAGAAGACCAGTTTTCGTGGAAGTTCCACTCGGCAAATTTGCTGGTGGAGGTGATGATGAATAATTATGACGTGATAATTATCGGTGCTGGTTCGGTCGGAGTTCCTCTTGCTTTATCCCTGTCAGAAAAAAAGATCAATACGTTGGTGATCGACGAATTGAGTTCTCCCGGACAATCTAACAACAAAAAAGCAATTGGCGGGATCAGGGCAACCCATTCGGATTTCGGAAAGATCAAAGTTTCACAACGTAGCATTGAGATATTTTCTACTTGGCAAGAAAGATTTGGCGATGATATCGGCTGGCTGGCAAATGGTTACAGCTTCCCCGCTTATTGCGAAAGAGATGAAAAAAATTTGAAAGATTTGATGAAATTGCAACATCAGTTCGGTTTAAATATAAATTGGGTTTCTCCTGAAGAGTATAACGAGCTTGTGCCCGGCATCAATATGAGAGGATTGCGCGGCTCTACTTTTTCTCCAGAAGATGGTTCTGCTTCTCCACTTTTAGCGATCAATGCTTTTTATTTCCAGAGCAAAAAATTCGGTGCTGAATATCATTTCAACGAAAAAGTAATCGCTATCGAACAGGAAAATGATCGCATTACAAAAGTTGTTACAGAAAAGGAGAATTATTCTGCAGGATTTGTGGTGAACGCAGCAGGCAATCAAGCGCGAGAAATCGCCAAAATGATCGGTTTGGAAATTCCAGTTAATCCTGATAGTCATGAAGGAGCGATCACCGAACCAGTGCAAAGATTTTTCGGTCCGATGGTCGTCGATATGCGTCCTTCCAAAGATTCTGCAAATTATTATTTCTATCAAAACAATGAAGGACAAGTTGTTTTTTGTATCACGCCAGCACCACCAATTATCGGGAAAGACAATGATGCTACATCAATATTTTTGCCACAAGTTGCCAAAAGAATGATCGATCTTTATCCCAGATTGGCAAATTTGAAAGTGCGAAGAACCTGGCGCGGACAATATCCGATGACGCCTGACGGTTTCCCGATCGTGGGAAAATCCCAAGAAATATCTAATTTGATCAATGCTGTGGGAATGTGCGGACAAGGATTTATGCTCGGTCCAGGACTTGGTGAATTGATCGCTAAAATAATCTTGAATGAATTGGATGATGACGATCTGAAAGCTTTGCAGAGTTTCGATCCCTATCGCGATTTTTCTGGAATGGAGCAATTCAAATAAATGAAAGTTTTTATCGAAAATATCACAAAATACGATAAAGATAAAATTCGTAACTTCCTGCATAAATTGCCCCTTAAAGAGATATTCAAAGATAAACAAAAAATCTTGATCAAACCAAATCTCTTGGGTGCTTTTGCTCCAGAAAAAGCCGTCACTACCAATCCCGTCGTTCTGGATGCGCTGATCGAATATCTCCTGGAAATGAACAAAGAAATCTTGCTGGGCGATAGCCCTGGTGGAACTGCTTCAGTAAATTCAGTTTGGGAAAAAACGGGTATTGCTGAAATAGCAAAAAAACATCAGATAAAATTGGTGAATTTTAACAGTCACAAAATTTCTCAATACAATTCTGGTGGTATTGATTTTCCCATAACAGCTACTATATCTGAAGTCGATGCGATCATCAATGTTTCCAAATATAAAACACACAGCTTGATGGCATTTACCGGTGCGATAAAAAATCTGTTTGGACTTGTGCCAGGTATCAAAAAATCAGATTATCACAAAGAATATCCTGATCATCAGAAATTCGGTGAAATGCTCTTGAAATTATACAAACTCGTGAGTTCCAAGATCACCTTTAATATTATGGATGGAATCGTAGGAATGGAAGGTGATGGTCCATCAGCAGGCGATCCGAGAAATTTTGGCTTGCTGTTTGCCAGCGAATCTGCGCCCGCATTGGATTTCGTTGCAGCTAAAATGATGGGCTTCAAGATCGAAAATGTGCTCTATATCCAAAAAATTATGGAATTTGATAAGCTCAAAGCTACTGAGATCGAAGTTCCTGAAAGATGGCAAAACTTCAAGTTCCAAAACGTAAAAATAAAAAAAATTGGATTATTAATTAATTTTATTTCTCATTCACCGCAATTTCTGGTTAATATTTTTCGAAAGTTTTATAATTATTATCCAGATTTCAATGACAATTGTAAAAAATGCAATATCTGCGTGGAAAGCTGTCCTGTGCAAGCAATGGTCTTAAAAAAGGATGATAAACATCCAAGAATTGATCACAGCAAATGTATCAAATGTATGTGCTGCCACGAGATGTGCCCATATTCAGCAATTTATATTAAAAAAAGTTTATTAGCAAAATTTATTATGAGATAATTGCAATTAATTGTTGCATCATATTTGAATTATTTTATATGTGAATCAGGAGGTTAAAATGCTAAAGATTAAATGGTTTGGACACAGTATGTGGAAAATCTGGGATGAACATGTTTCAATAATTACTGATCCTTTCACAGACATTGGCTATCCTTTGCCAGAAAATGAAAAAGCTGATATTGTATTAAGTTCTCACGATCATTTTGATCATAATAATTTTAAGTTGATCAAAGGAGACTATTTAAAGGTGGATAAAACTGGTGAATTTTCTCACAAAGGCGTTAGCATCAAGAATATCCATACCTGGCATGACACATCAGCGGGTAAGGATCGCGGCGATAATTTATTGATGAGATTTTCGATTGGTGGAAAGACTTTTCTTCATTGCGGCGATCTCGGTCATATGATAGGAAAAGATATACTAGACCAACTTGGGAAAATTGACGTTTTGCTGATACCCGTCGGCGGTCATTTCACGATCGATTCACTCAGCGCCAAAAAGATCGCTGATATGATTGATCCTATTCTCACATTTCCTATGCACTACAAAACAAATGTGCTTGATTTTCCCATCGCACACAAAGAAGAATATCTAAAGTTAGTCAATGATCACCAGCATATTGACAACAATGAAATTGCTTTAACAAAAGAGCTTTTTTCCGAGAAACGCACATTAACTTTAAATTATTCGTGATGAAATATAAAAAATTGATCTATTATTTTATCATTGCTTTACTGATCTTATACATATTGGTTCTCGATGATTCCAGCTTTTTACAAAAATATCGAGCAAGAAGAAAAATGGATCAATTGCAAGAACAAATCGAAGCTTTGCGCTTGGAGAATGAGCGGTTACAGCTAGAAAATGAAAAACTGCAGGTAGATGAATTGACTTTAGAAAAAAAAGCCCGCGAATTAGGAATGAGAAAAGAAGGTGAAGAAATTTTCCGATTCAAAAAATAAAATTTTCTTTTTTAGAGAATTTGACAGAATATGCAAAGAAAAATATTTGACAAAAATAGATGCAATCGTTTTTTTTCTTAAATTCATAGGAATAAATGATTTTCCTTATTTTGAGAATAAATTGATTTCGTTAGAAAAATTGTGTGTTAATATCGAAAATATGGTTTTTTAGAATTTGAAAAAATAACTTAAAAGGAGAATATTTTTATGAAAAAACTAATCTTACTCGTCTTAACTTTTACTGTTTTAGCCGTAATGCTAAACGCAGAAAAAGTTCGTCCCCTCC
>JAGYMQ010000132.1 GCA_018400535.1 Candidatus Cloacimonadota bacterium | reverse complement strand
TATTTCCGTGCTCTCTGTGCTTTCCGTGGTGAGAGAAAAAGAAATAGTTGTTGATGGATTGAAAGGATTGGGATAGTTTTGCAACGCAATTTCTGATGGTAATAAAATATCTGAACTATTAGAGGAATCATACCCGATCACTCGAACATTATCTATTGCCCAAGCGCAAGTAGAACTGGCGCCTGTTCCTGTCGAACGATATTGGAAGGCGAGCCAGACGTTTTCATCCGAGAATTGAGCAAGATCAATTTCGTCAAATTCTTCCCAGATATCGCCACTTATATTATCAAATCCAACATCAAAATTTTCCCAACTTGTAGATGATGGATTACCGGTGAAATTGTCTGTTATTTTAAATTCTAAGCCGGGGATTACATCGGCATATTTTTTCCAGGCATAAAAAGAAAGAGTTGGATCATTCATTCCCACAAGGTTGATCGGAGGAGAGATCAGCCAATCTTCTGCTGGTTCATTTCCACCATAATTATTCATATACATAAACCATTCACCATCGGGAACATTTGTTGGATGAGAGCTTCCCGAAGCATTATCAGTTCTTGTCCAATCATAAAAACTACCCAAGCTGATCGTCGTCCATTGCAGCGATTCTTCAAAACTGTCATCTAATATTATGACAGGAATATTGGAATCTCCCACAAGAATGTAATCTTCTTTAGTCAAAGTTGCGGTGTATCCGTTTTCATCTTGGACAGTTAACGTAACAGAATAAGAACCTTCTTCTTGATAGATAAAAGTTGGATTTTGCAGTTCAGAATCTTCCAGGCCGTCATTATCCAGATCCCAGCTCCAGGAAAAGATGTCACCCACAGAATTGGTCAGATCGGAAAAATCAACGGTCAAAGGTGCTTCTCCGGAAAAAATATTTGCTGTAAAATCGATCGTGAGATGTTGCCAGATCAAATCCACAAATTCTGGATGATCCACAAAAGGATTACGGTTTCCCTGCCAGTTTTCATAGATCACATCATTGCGGTTGTTCTCAAAATCATCAGGCAGATCAAAATTATTCCACTCGAGCAAAGTTGACAATTTGCCATGTTCGGGTTCAGGATAAGTATTAACAGCGTCAACAGCTTCCAGATCGAGCTCACCATTTTCACCTTCATAGCGAGTTGCCATATAGAGGATCATTCGTGCCACATCGCCTTTCACTTCATCGCGCGGCTCCCACGAATCCGAATCATAATAACAGCCAGTAGCTACAGGATGCTGTGTTCCGCCATTATCGAAATCTTTGTTCCCGCGTGAACTATTTACCCCAGGTTCTGTGGGTCGCAGATGGTGAATATCTGTTCCGCAAGGAGGAGAATCGCCAAAATCTCCATGCGATTTTGCCCAGACATGTTCACGATTCCAGGTGGGATAGCCAGCATTCGTAACAGACCAGCCAGTATAAAGTAAGATCACATTATCTGGATTGTTTGGATCTTTATCGGTTTCTTTGAGCGCATCCCAAACATCGGCATAACTAAACTCCGTGTGACCAGAGATAATATCATTCAGAGCAGCTTTCAGTTCTTCGCCATAAAGTCCGTCCGTTCCGTTATAATATCCTGGTGGAATTTCAGCATTCAAAACTGAAAAGGTAATTAGAAATAAAACTATATACTTCATAATCTTAGTCTCCATTATTTTATTTAACTTTAAAAAATATTTAACAAGTTATGTGTCAAAACAAAAATGATATAATAAGTTTTCTGACATTTTTTATAGGAAGAAAATTTGAATTCATTTGACAATCTGAACCAAAAAATATTTTAGATTTGAAAAAAAGGGGAAATTATGAAAAAGCTTTTAGTTGCAGTATTATTATTGTGGTTTGGCATTTCGTTTGCCGATGAGATCCTTCAAGATCAGCTTCCTAATGGGATGGAAATCGTTGTCAAAGAAAATACGCAAAATGAATCGGTGGGATTTTACTGTTTTGTTAAAACTGGTTCTGTGAATGAAGGAAAATATCTGGGTGCTGGTATTTCGCATTTTTTGGAACATGTAGTTTCCAGTGGAACGACAGAACATCGCACCGAAGATGAATATCAGCAATTGGGTAAGGAAATGGGTGCTATCATTAATGCCTACACCAATCAATTCGCTACCGCCTATCACATCACTGTCGATAAGAAATTCCAGGATCAAGCTTTAGAAATATTGTCTGAGCAAATGCAATCTTGCGTCTGTGATTCTTTTGAAGTTGCAAGAGAAAAAGAAGTGATCCTGAAAGAGATCGTGATGAGATCTACTCCACCAGACGCAAAAGTTCGCCAACGCCACAGCGAACTTGTCTATCCCAATTCCAACAAAAGATACCCCGTAATTGGCTACACAGAACTTTTTAAAACCATCACGCGCGAAGAATTGCAGGATTATTACAAAAAGCGCTATTCACCAAATAATATGATCTTTGTGGTTGTCGGAAATTTCGAAGCAGCTGCAATGCTAAAAAAAGTAAAAATGGAATTTCAGGATTTTCCACGCCGTCAGCTTGAACCTGCTTATCAGCCAATGCAATATCAGCGTGCTGGATCTTTGGAATTTATCGAAGAATTTGAGATCAAACAGCCAGAAGTTCATATTACCACATTACTTCCACAAGAAGATTTCACTGATATCGAAGTTTTAAGTGCCGCTCTGAATATTCTTTTTGGAAAGCGTAAATCACCTATTCGCTATAAATTAGTAGAAGAACTGGAACTGGTTACACACATTTATGGATACATTTACCGGCGAGGAAATTCACCAGAAGCAGAGATGAACATCTTTTTTATTCCCAAAAATTCACAAGACGTGAAAAAAATCGTGCAAATAATTGATGAAGAGATCGAAAAATTTGCCGAAGCAGGAATCACCGAGAAACAACTACAAAATTACATCAATCGGTTCAAAGCCTCTGAACTTTTGCATACTCCAAGCGTTTCCAATGATGCAAATTCGATCGGCTGGAATATGTTGACTTATGGCAAACCAGAGATTTTTGGTGAAAATTTAAAAATTCTGGAAAATGCCACAGTTTCCGATCTGGAATATCAATTGCAGAAACATCTTGTTCCCAAAAATCGTGTTGTTTTTTATGCGCTTCCTGAAGGTGATAAAGCGCTTTTGGATCAAACAGAGCAGAAAATTGTGGAAAAATCTGAGATTACCAAAACAGAATTGAAGAAAGATCTGACCCTCATTCACAAGAAGAGTACTGAAAAACCTGTTGTTAAAGGTGTTATCTTTTTCCCGCTCAGCACTGAATTTGAAAATTCAGAAAATATCGGCAGTCTAAGTTTCATGATCGATCTGATGCTGCAAGGCTCAAAAAATTACGAATCGATGGATATTTCTGAGTGGTTGGAAGATCACGCTGTTTCGCTTTACACTCGTTGCAATCAACATGGAACCTTCATTCAATTCAAGTGTTTGAAAGATGATTATTCTCATTTGAAAAAAATTATTTTTGACGCAATAGAAAATCCTGCTTTTGATGAAAAAGAACTGCAACTGGCAAAAGAAAAAGAAACGACATACTTCAATCGCGGACAAGGACGCGGTTCGACGCATCATCGTAATTTTGTAAATAAAAAACTTTATCCAAATAAAAAATTCAGTCTTTCCCAAAAAGAAATATATGATCTGAAAATGGAATTGACTTCAGACGATCTGCATAAATTGCACCAGAAGTTCTTGAAAGCTCCAAAATTGATCGTCACTTTATTCGGTGATCTCTCCAAAGATAAGGCAGAATCCTTTGCCCAAGAAATTTACAAAAACTTCCCGATCAAGAATATCTCTGCAGAAAAAAATATCGTTCAGCCTCTCATTCAAGATTCCACTTTCGTAAATGAATATGATTTTGAAGAAGTGAATATTAATCTTTATTGTCCCGCACCTGTTCTCAATGACCCAGATTTCAAATCAATGAATCTGATCTCCACGCTTTTAAGTGGTTATCGCGGTAGATTGCACGAAGTTACACGTGGTGAAAATGATCTGGCTTATTACGCCTTCCCGCATTATCATTACAATGAAAATTCAGCAAAATTCTATCTTACCAGCCAAACTTCCCTTGATAGAAAAGATGAGCTGATCCAGGTTTTGAAAAATGAATTAGAAAAATTGCGAACAGAATTAGTTGCGGAAGAAGAGCTCAATCTGGCGATCCAGGAATTGGAAAATATGCTGAAAACTTCAGTGAACGATAACTCACTTCCCTATTTCACTACTCATTACGAAGCTCTTGGACTCGGTTACGATTATTTGGACAATTTAAAGAAGTATTATTCTGATGTTACTCCTGAAGACATTCAACAAGTTGCTCAAAAATATTTTCAAGATATCACTGTCATCGTCTCCCAACCGAATAAGGATGTGGAAATGATGGTGAAATAGAACTAATGAAAAAATTTATCTGGTTTGGATGGCTATTTTTTGTTTTCCTTTTTGGAGAACCAGAACCTCCGATCCATTTTTATGCTGAATATGAGCCGGCAAGCGGTGTCTTGATCCGTTGGCCTCTCGGCATTCCAATTGATCTGGTGCGAGAAATGGCAGAAGATGACACGGTCTATGTTCTGGTGGAAAACACAAATCAGCAGAATGCAGCACAAAATCTGTTTTCCAACAATAATGTTTCCGATGCACACACGCAATTTGTTATAGCAGAAACTTTTTCCCATTGGACACGTGATTGGGGACCGCATTTTATTTTTGATGGAAATGATGAACCAGCAATAATTGATCCGCTTTTCAATGGTTATCCCTGGGTAAATGGAGATCGAGATAATTTCCGCGATTGGAGCATAGATGATCAGGTCAATCAATTTTTAGCACAATATTTGGAATGTGATATTTATCAACTACCTGCTTATTTTACAGGTGGCAATGTGATGACAGATGGATTGAATATAGCTTTTTCTACAGAACAAATGTTCGACGAAAATTCTCAGTTATGGAGTTTACCCGGTTTTTTAAATACTATCGAATCTTACCTTGGAATCGAAAATTATCATCTACTGCCCAATACTGAAAATTATGGAATTCAGCATATTGACTGTTCAGCAAAATTATTGGATGAAGAAACGATCCTCATCAAAGAGCTTCCAGATTGGCATCCAGACTATGATCGAATCGAAAATTTTGCTGCTGCCTTGGAAGACATCACTGGTTCTTATGGCAGAAGATATCAAATAGTTCGTATTTTCTGTGATTCCTACTCTGGAAATGATTGTGCTGCCTATACAAATTCCTTGATCTTGAATGATAAAGTATATGTCCCGCTTTTCGGAATAGCTGCAGATGACGATGCGATAGCAACTTATGAGCAGGCTATGCCCGGTTATGAAATTCATGGATATCTGGAAGATCCAAATTCACCCTGGTATAATTATGATGCTTTGCACTGTCGCACAAAAGCAATTATGGATCTGGATATGTTGCGGCTGGCTCACCGTCCTCTCGATCCTGACATTTCTACCTTTGAAGAGATCGAGATCAAAGTTTTCATCAAAGATCACAGCAACAGCGGTTTGATCACTTCTGAATTAAAGACTTTTTGGAAAATCAGTAATCAAACAGAATGGAACGAAATTATCTTGCAGGAAACAGCGCATCCCGATTCTTTCATGGCACATATCCCAGAGCAAAGCAACGAAACTGATATTCAATATTACATTTCTGCTCAGGATAATTCAGGAAGACAGGAGACTCTTCCCCGCACTGCTCCAGCAAGTTTTTATGAATTTTCAATTACCAATATTACTTCTGACAATTTATTGGTAAACAACAAATATTCACTCCAGAATCATCCTAATCCTTTCAATCCTTCTACAACTATCTCGTTTTCTCTCACCACGGAAATCACAGATAACACTGAGATCATAATCTACAATTTGAAAGGACAGAAAATTCACACTTTGGAGTGCATCGACTGTGTCGATACTTCATCATCGCAGATGAGACACTCCATAACCTGGAACGGACGAGATGAAAACAGTAAATCGGTCAGTAGCGGAGTATATTTCTATCAATTGCAAATTGATGGAAAACCAGTTGCCAGCAGGAAAATGTTACTGCTGAAGTGAGATGAGTGAAGATAATAAAATGAGAAGAAAGAATTAACAAATCTTTCATTTTACATTTTTCATTGATCCCTATCTCCTATCTCTCCATTCTCCTTCCTTCTCTACGTTTCCCTTTTTTTTCTTCATTCTTCCTAAACTTCTAAACTTCTAAACCCCTATCTCCC
>JAGYMQ010000131.1 GCA_018400535.1 Candidatus Cloacimonadota bacterium | reverse complement strand
CGAGAAGAAACAGTGAAAGAAAAGCACGAGATTCTTCGAAAGCAAAGATGAGAGATTCCTCAGAATGACGGTTAAATTTTACCTTGATTTGCGCTGTCATTCTGACGTCTCTTCCACTATTTCTCAGGAAGAATCTAATGAATATTCTTTCAGCTTTACTTCATCTGTTGTGAAAACGACCACGAGAAGAAAAAGTGAGAGAAAAGCACGAGATTCTTCGCAAGCAAAGATGAGAGATGCCTCAGAATGACGGTTAGCTTTTATCTGTCTGTTCTTAACTCCACTCTCTCCGGCAACTGCCGGACCCCGCGAAGTCAAGTCTAGAAAAATATTTTACAGATTCTCTATATGCCCTTTTCCAACACCCTTAATCTTACATCCTAATTTCAGATACTTACTGATTTTTTCATCTGTCAGGAAATTAGAACAGTCGATGATCAGCGGTTTTGTTCCTGCTTTTTGCAGCAATTCCGCTGGTCTGATATTCTTGTATTCACTATGTCCGACCGCAAAAATAACAACATCAGCGTCTTTCACAACTTTTTCCAGATCTTGCATCACTTGAACATTTTCCATTTCTGGCCAGAACTCGACGTAAGGATCATGTGCTTGCACAATTGCCCAACTTTCATTCAAATTTTTGATCAGAGTAGCAGAAGGTGAATGACGTGTATCGCCCAAATCTTCCAAATAGGAAACTCCGAGCACAGCAATTTTCACATCACGAAGTTCTGGATACTCTTCCTGAATTAATTCTATCGTGTGTAAAGGCATCGTATCGTTGATATTAACTGCATTGATCGCCATTCCCAGCTTGTCATCGATCTCGAAGATAGCATTCATCGCCCAATTTGCCAGAACCGGATCTTTTGTAAGGCAATATCCACCAACGCCTAAACTGGGACGTAAAAGATTATCATGAGTTCCTTCTCTTTTACGGATCGCTGCACGAACTTTATGCAGATCAACACCTATCTTTTCCGCAAATTTTGCCCATTCCAGAGTTAATGCGATGTTTGTGGCGCGATAAGAATTTTCCATTACTTTAGATAATTCCGAAGCATTTGTACTACCCAATTCGGTTAGTGGATAATTTTTTGTATCGAGAATATTTTCCAGAAATTCCCGGGCAAGTTTTTTGCTTTTCTCATTTACACCCGAATAAACCCGCCAGAAATCACGGATCGAACTAACATAGTTAGCACCAGGCATTACACGTTCATAAGAATGAGCTATCAAAGGTGGATTCTGTTTTGTATCGATCCCTCTTTTCTGAAATTCCTCTTCGATTATGGGTTTCACAACTTTTTCACAGGTTCCCGGTGGTACTGTTGTCTCTACCAGGATCATACACTCGGGTTTGATATGTTTACCCAGTGTTTTCATGCCATCACGAAAAGCGGAAAGATCGCAATAACCCTGTCCTGCATCTCCAAAAGCCGGTTTAGTAGCATCGAGTTGAATATCTACAACAACGATATCGGCAACTTCGTAAGCATAATTCAACCAGGTAGCTCGAAAAGTTTTCTTTTCTACCACGGTTCTCTGGAATATCTCTGGAACTTCTTTGTCAGAAGAACTAACAGGAGGGTTCCCGGTATTGATAACCGGTACTTTCCAATATGAGCGTAAAGAAGCTCTCTGCTGTCCATGTACAAAATAAAGTGGTTCACCATTTTCAGCTTCTGCATCTGCTACAACTGTTGCCATAACGCAGCCAACAAAGCCCATTCCCTGTACGGCTACGATTTTTCTGCCTTTTTCATTTTGTTCTTTTGTGATCTTCTTCAGGATCTTCAGTTCCTGCTTCGATTCCTCTTCTGTAGGAATATTATATTCGGTTCCATTGGGTGCGATAGATACTTTTTTCATTATTTACTCCTTGTTTTTTTAATATATTTAAGACTTCTATATAATTACATTATTTTGTCATTCAGCCTGTCACGCCGTAGCACAGCAAAGGCTGAACGCTTTCACTATTTCTATCACCCCTTAAAACAACTAGGACTGTCATTCAGACGTGTCTTTCACTATTACTGCGGATGAATCTCATGAAAATCTTGCAGCTTCACATCTAATAGAGAGAATAAACAGCAACGAGGAGAAAAAGTGGAAGAGAAGCACGAGATTCCTCCCGGGTAAAGCTATAAGAAACAAGCCTACGGCTTGTGGACGTCGGAATGACTGTTTAGATGTTAAGTAGTTTAGAGGTTTAGGAGTTTAGTGGTGGAAGCCGGAATGACAGTTGGTTTTATGTGTTTAATAATCTATAAAACAAATCTTCCCAATCAGGATTCATTGAATTAATCAAATTTATTTTCTTTGCTCTGCTCAAACCTTTGATCTGTTTTTCTCTGCTTATAGCACCGTAGGCATCAGTTCCTTCTTCATAGTAAACCAATTTATTAACATTGTATTTAGAAGTAAATCCTTTCACAATTCCTTCTTTATGCTCGTTTACTCTTCTAAGCAGATCGTTAGTGATACCAGTATATAAAACTTTGTGTGTTTTATTCGTGAGTATGTATACATAGAAATATTTGTCCATAACAAACTCTTTCCGTCATTCTGACGTCTTTTGCACTATTTCTCAGGAAGAATCTAATGAAAATTCTTTCAGCTTTGCTTC
>JAGYMQ010000130.1 GCA_018400535.1 Candidatus Cloacimonadota bacterium | reverse complement strand
GCTTACGATTCTGGAGATTATCGCACGATCGGGACTTCCTTCGAATTTGGCGGTCTGGATGACGGAACTAATACAAAAGAAGAATTGATGGAACAATATGCTGATTTCTTTGGAATCTTACCAGAAGTAACCGGAACCGTTGCTGGAACTGTTGCCGATGCCGATACTGGCGCACCGATCGAAGGTGCAAACATCGGTGGTTTCGTCTATACCGATGCCAATGGTGATTATTCTTTCAATATGCCTGCGGGAACGTGGGATATCACTTGCAGCGCTGATGGTTACGAATCTTTCACAGCGCAAAACGTGGAAGTGATCGAAAATCAGACGACCGACCTTGATTTCCAACTTCAGCCACTTTCAGCTCCCGAAGACCTAACAGCAGAAATCGCGAATTATAACGAAGTAACGCTTAATTGGTCAATGCCGACAATGCGAAATTCTTCTCCTATCCGAAATGATAAGGATGAAGCATTGCGTCAGAATCGTTCATTGCAGGGTTTCAAGATTTTCCAGAATGACGAATTATTGATCGAGATCACTGATCCGAATACGATGATGTTTATTGTTTTCGAATTGGCTGCAGGAGATTATTCTTACCAAGTAGTCGCTGTTTATGAAGATGGCGAATCTTTGCCTTCAGCTCCAGCAGACGTGACGATCGAACTTCTTCCGCCAGAAAATCTGCAGGCGCAATCGCAAGCTGATGATATTTTCCTGAGCTGGAATGATCCTGCTGGAGAACGCGGCATCGAAGAATACAAAGTTTATCGTGATGGAATGGAAATTGCCACAACGACAGAACAAAACTATACAGACGAAGATATTTCCTACGGAACTTATACTTACGGCGTCACAATTATTTATGATGGTGATCACGAATCCGATCCTGCAGAAGTGACGATCGAACACACGAATGCCAATGGAATTCTCGTTCCAGAAAACACTGCCTTGATCGGCAATTATCCCAATCCTTTCAATCCAACGACAAATATTAATTTTGGTTTGAAAAACAGCGCAGAAGTTCAACTATTTGTTTATAACGTGCGTGGACAAAAAGTGAAAACGCTTGTCAATAGCGAAATGCAGGCAGGATATCATTCAGTTGTCTGGCATGGAAAAGATGATAATGGCAGAGCAGTTGGCAGCGGTGTCTATTTCACTATTTTTGATGCCAATGACGATGATGGCAAATATACAAGTGTGAAGAAAATTATCTTATTGAAATAACGATCAAGATATTGATCACAAAGGAGTTGCTGAAAAAATAGCAACTCCTTTTTTTCTGTGTAAATTATCAAAGCTGGAACTATTATTGCATCATAAATAAAAAAACAAAGTGAGGTAAAAAATGAAGCTAAAACTAATCGTTGTATTTGGAATATTGATAAATACCCTGTTATTTGCAGATAATATCGAGCATTTTCTCGATTTTGAGACGCCCAAAATCATCGAAACAGATGATTATCACCGAATAATTTTCGATGATATGCAATCAATCGTTGCACCGGGACAACCTGAAATACCAAGCAAAGCAATCCAGATCCTATTACCTTTCGGGCACACCGCAACTTCCATATCGATCGAAACTTCTCAACCAATCCTGCTTTCAGAAGAATATAATATTATTCCACAACAAAAACCGATCCCTCTAAGCTACAAAGGAAAAGTAGATTTTATCCAACCAGATAAAGATATCTATAATTCAAATAAATTTTTCCCTGAAAAGCTTAACACAAATATCAATACTCAATTCTTGCGAGGACATTCGATCGCCAATTTCCACATTTATCCGCTCCAATACAACCCTGTCACAAAAAAGATCCAATATTTCGAAAAGCTCACGATCAAGATCGAGACCAGAAAAACACGTTTCGATCTGGAAAATTTTCTGCGAAACGACCCAATCACTCATCAAAAAATAAACAATCTGGTACAAAATCCCGAACTTCTTTCTCGCTATCCGATCCAAAATCGTGAAAGAGACGAAATCTATGATTATGTGATCATTACTGGAAATTCTTATGTGAATGAATTCAATGATTTTATCGCTTTCAAAACTTCTCAAGGCTACAGCGTGCTGATAAAAACCGTCGAAGATATCTATGCTGAATATCCTGGTGAAGATAATGCCGAAAAAGTGAGAAATTTTATCAAATATACTTATCAGGAAAATGGCACAGATTATGTTCTTTTGGGCGGCGACACAAATATCGTGCCCTATCGCGGTTTCTATGTAGATAGCTATGGCACAACGGACTATAATATACCTGCTGATATCTATTTTTCCGGATTGGATCGTGTGGGTAATGGCAATGGACCAGATTGGAATACAAATGATAACTCCTATTGGGGCGAACATTCAGAAGCAGATTACTATTCCGAAATTTATCTGGGAAGGATTTCAGGAGACGACGCAACCGAGATCCAAAATGCGCTGAATAAACAAATTATGTATCAGGAAAGTCCTGTGGTGAGTGATCTGGAAAATGCACTGATGGTCGGAGAAGAATTAAATGATGATCCACAAACCTGGGGTGGAGATTATAAAGATGAGATCGCCGATGGTGGAAATTACAACGGGTACTACACTGAAGCGATTTCGCCAAATATTAATGTGGAAACACTTTATGATCGTGATTTTTATTGGGGTTCAAATCATCTTTTTTCTGCGTTGAACAGTGGCGTGAATTTTCTTAATCATCTTGGACATTCTAACACAGATTATAATATGAAACTTTATATGGGGTCTGTAACTGACCAGAATATTACTGCAAATGGCATTAATCACAATTTTTTCGTTGCCTATTCTCAAGGTTGTTATCCTGCTGCTTTTGATGATAATTGTATCATAGAAAAATTTACAACAATTCAAAATGGCTGTGCTGTTTTTGTGGCAAATTCCAGATATGGCTGGTATATGCCAGGTGGCACAAATTCCAGCTCCCAATATTATGATAGACAATTTTTCGATGCCAGTTTCGGCGAAAACCTTTTCCAAGTCGGAATGATGCACAATGATGCCAAAGATGACGCTGCTCCATATTGCACTGACGATAATTATCGTTGGGTGCATTATCAATTGAATCTTTTTGGCGACCCTTCTCTGGATATGTGGACGGCAGAACCTGACGAAATAACTGCGATCTATCCACCCAGCATTTCGGTCGGAGCAGATCAAGTAAGTTTCCAAACAGATGCACCTTTTGCTCAAATTGCGCTTATCCAAAATGATGAATTGATCGGAAAAGCCATCGCTGATGAAAATGGAGATGCGACTATTACAACCTATGAGCCGATCACTACTGCTGAACCGATTCAAGTTTCTATCATCGCCCACAATAAACTTCCATACAGCGGAGATCTGGTAGTTGTTTCTGATGAGCCCTACGTGATCTTCAATGCTGTTGAAATTGATGATTCTGCTGGAAATGGAAATGGATTGGTAGATTATGCTGAAACAATAGCTCTGGACATCACTTTGAAAAATGTGGGAAATCAACCAGCAAACGGTATTGAAGCCGTTTTGATCTGCAATGATGACAATATCACGCTGCTGGATAGTTTAGAAAATTATGGCAATATCGGCGCTCAAGCAATTTCTAATATGCCAGCTGGTTTTTCTTTCGAAGTCGCTGATGATATTATTGATCAATATGAAGTGCTCTTTACGATGGAGATCACTGATACTGGCGGTGAGATCTGGAATTCCTATTTCACTTTGACGTTAAACGCCCCAGAATTTGCTTTGGGAGAAATTTTCGTTGATGACTCTGCTGGAAATGCCAATGGCATTCTCGATCCCGGCGAAGATGTCTTTATGATCCTGCAAATTGAAAACATTGGACATAGTCTGTCGCCCGATACTTATATTGGATTATCCACCGATAATGATCTGATCACGATCGAACCAAGCTTGTTGAATGTCGGATTGATCCCAGCACAAAATCAAAATAATGGTGCTTTCAACGTGATCGCTGATGGCAGCATCGAACTGGGAACGATCATAGATTTTGATGTGATCCTCACTTCAGGCAGCTATATGTATCAAACTAGTTTCGATCATTCTATCGGTCTCATCAAAGAAGATTTTGAAACCGGTGATTTTTCCAATTTTCCCTGGGAATTTACCGGCGATGCAGATTGGATCATCTCAGATGGCGCTTATGAAGGTTTGTATTGCGCTCGCTCAGGAAATATTGGAAACCTTTCCACAACCGGTCTCAAGATCGAAGTCGATGTGATCGACGATAGCGAAATAAAATTCTGGCGCACAGTATCTTCAGAAGCAAACTATGATTATCTCAAATTTTATATCGATAATAATATGATGGGACAGTGGTCAGGCGACGAAGGCTGGGCAGAAGAATCCTATAATGTTGCTGCTGGCTCACACGTCTTCGAATGGCGTTATGAAAAGGATACTTATGTTAGTGGGGGGACGGATTGCGCAAGAGTGGATTTTGTTGTGTTCCCATCTCTTGGTGCGATCTTTCCGCCCATCTTACACGTTGATCCAAATATCGTGAACGTGGAAGTGCCAGCCAATCAAACAGAAGTTTTTGAGCTAGAATTTTCCAATATCGGCGGAGATGTTTTGGATTATGAAATTTCTACGACCAATATTCCAACCTGGCTGAGTTATGAACCAGATGCTGGAAATATTGCTACTGGCAGTTCAGAAACTATCGAATTGACCTTTGATCCTGCCAACTTAGAACCGGGAAATTATTCCAGCGCTTTGATCGTCGATTATTATCTGGAAGAACAGACGATCATCCCGATAATGATGACTGTTACCGCTACAGATGCAAACAATATTCTTCCAGCAGTAACTGAATTCAATGGTAATTTTCCCAATCCTTTCAATCCGACTACGAATTTCAAATTCAGCTTGAAAAAAAGAGCAAAAGTTAATCTGCAGATCTATAACATCAAAGGACAAAAAGTCAGAACCCTTATCAGCGAAAAAATGGAAGCCGGTTATCATTCAATGATCTGGGATGGAAAAGATGAAAACCGGAGAAATGCAGCAAGCGGAGTTTATTTTTCCATCTTCGAGGCTGACGACGGAGATTCCGATTATACGAGCACGAAGAAAATCATTCTTCTAAAATAACCTGATAAATTCCTATTAACAACAAAGCCGTCTCAACGTAAGGCGGCTTTTTTCTTTCCTGATATCTATCTTTTTTCTATAAATCTCTTTACTACAAATGTCTATCATTCTCTTGATCACTATTGCCAAAATTTCTTTCTATCATTTTCTTTTGACAATATAAACTTTCATTTGGATTTTGATTGATAAAAAAATATTGGAGTTCGCTTATGTGGAAATTTGTTTCAGGAAAATCTCCTCTAATTGCGACAGCGATACATAGTGGACATGATATTGATCCGAACATCCTGAAATTGATGAAAATATCAGAAAATGTCAGATTGCGTGAAGAAGACCCTTTCATCGAAAAATTGACCGATATTTCTGATAATCGCATCATTGTGAATGCTTCCCGATTCTGGTTTGATCTAAATCGTCCCGCTGGCAAAGAAATCTATCTTGAACCAAATGATGCTTGGAATCTGGATATCTGGGAAAAAAAACCCGATAGTGAAATTTTAGAAAAATCAAAGAATCATTATCGAAAATTTTACCAGGTTTTAAAGAATTATCTTGATGAGCTCATAAGAATTCATGATCAAATCGTCATTTTTGATCTTCATTCCTACAATCATCATCGCTTGGGTAAAGATGCGCCTTTTGATGATCCTACTCAAAATCCTGAACTCATCGTGGGCACAAGCAATATGAACGAAATGAGATGGAAAGAAATTGTTTCCTTAGTGATCAAAAGCTTTTCTGATGCAGATTATTTTGGCCGGAAACTCGATGTACGCAAGAACGTAAAATATCCAGGCGGAAATTTTGCCCGCTGGATACACAACCATTTTCCAAAATCGGTCTGTGTTTTTTCCATTGAACTCAAAAAGATCTTTATGGACGAATGGACAGGCATTCTTGACCCAGAAAATTTTGCTCAATTGCACATAATTTTACGTTCTGTGGCAAATGACGTTCTCGCTTTCCTGCAAAATTGAACTAAAGTTTGAGATTTTACAGCTGCTGTTATCAAAATATTTTTGGTTGACCGACTGCTTTGTAAAATATCTTTGGCGAGAATTTCTTTGAGGTCAAAATGAAAAAAATGTTCTTGGGAATTATCATCATCCTTTTTAGCCTTTCTTTAAATGCTGAAATTCTTGATTCGCTCACCACGAGCTGCATCGATTCAGCTTTGACAACTTTGGGTCTGGAAGCTTACGAACTGGGCTTCAAAAAAACCTGGGTAAAAGATGATACTTTCAAATTAAAAATCGTGGATAGCCTTCTGCACAATCCTCTTCAATTACCATTATACACAGAATCAGTCGAACAAACAATATTAACTTCACAAGATGATCCTCTTGCATTACTAAAATTTTCCGCAGCACAACTCGATCTGAGGATCTCAGAAATTACACCAGATAAATTTGATGCTGATAATGTTTTTGAAAACTGGATAAAAACCTGCAATCGTGCTGATAAATTTCGCCGAAAATTTTATTCTGAATTGGACAGTCTGGAATTGCATGACTTGATCATGGCAGTTCCAACTCTTTGGAGCGCTGCTGCTGAAAAGAATGAAGGCGCATTACAACTGGAATTCGGTGCACTGATCGATACCACACGAAATGTATCTCAAGATGATATTCTGAATATCATCAAAAAATTGGATCGTCAATCATTATATCAAGGTGGTCTGATCTTTTTCCGTTCAATGCTGGATATCTATCAAAATATTGCAATTGATGAGTTTAGTAAATCACCCACTCCAAAAAATATTGCTGGCGTGCAGGGAGAGATACTTGATTATCGTGAAACCGATTTTGGAAAACTGGTTATTGGAGGAGTTGGTGATAATATCTATTACGATGATTTTGCCCTGATAATTGATATTGGAGGCGATGACATTTATCGCAATAGAGCTGGTGGTGCGGTTGGAAAATTGAACTCCGGATTTTCTGCAGTGATCGACTTGGCAGGAGATGATCTCTATCAAAACGAAGAAAAGATCATCAGCCAAGGAGCAGGATTTCTGGGCTATGGAATGCTACTTGATCGCTCTGGAAATGACGTTTATCGAGGCTCGGATTATGCCCAGGGAGTCGGGATTTTCGGATTGGGATTATTTTTCGATGAAGATGGAATTGATGATCATCGGGCTGGCTCATTCTCGCAAGGAGCGGGAAATGTCGGAAGCGGTCTGCTCATCGATCAAGGAATAGACGATGATCATTATCACGCATCTCTTTACGCCCAAGGTGTTGGTTCGGTTTTCGGGTTCGGAGCGCTCATTGAATTGGGCGGAGATGATTCTTATCGCTGTGGTGGTGCTGTTTTACACGATCCATTATTACCAGAGGATTTCCAATCTTTCAGTCACGGTTTCGGAATGGGCTGGCGACCACGTGCTGGCGGAGGAATCGGAATTCTCTACGATAAAAAAGGAAATGATTTTTATGATGGCGAAGTTTATTGTCAAGGTGCTTCTTATTGGTATTCTCTGGGAATCTTGATCGATGCGGAAGGAAATGATTCTTATTCTGCAGTGCAATACGCTCAGGGTGCTGGAATCCACCTTTCTGTCGGCAGTTTATGGGATAAAGCTGGTGATGATCAATATCATTCGCGAAATGGCGTGGTCGGTGGAACAGCCCACGATCTTTCGGTGGCTTCTTTTATCGAAGAAAAGGGCGATGATCATTACAGCGTATCAGGAGGATATGGAATTTCGCTCACGAATTCTGTCGGTATCTTTATTGATAAATTGGGTAATGATATGTATTCCACCTGGGAAAAATTTAGTTTTGGCGGACAAAGAAAGGCTCGTGGATTTAATGGCTGTGGGATTTTTCTGGATTTGGAAGGAAAAGATCACTATTCTTCCAATACCTTTGCCGCTAATGCAAAGCTTTGGTTCAATCAAGATTATGCTGTAGGAATCGACCTTGATCGTGACATAATAGCCAGCGAGAAAGAAGAAGAGATCGGCGAAATAATCTTGACCAAAGAAGATTCTTTGCGCTCTGTAGAAGAACTTTATGACGAAGCGGCTTTGTGGGGAGTTGGTTCAAATCGCAAAAAAGTGTCAAGAGCACGCAAGGCATTTCTGACAAAAGGAACTGATGCTGTAAAATATGTCTGTGAAAATAAATTGATGACCGACAGCAGCCTGCAAATGCGACTTATCAGAGCGCTGGCAAAAGAATATCCTGATTCGATGGCTTTTTATCTCCAGAAAAAAATTTTTAAAGAAGACCTTCAAACCAGAAAAAATGTGATCTCCTTATTAGGAATTACAAAAGCACAAAAATCTGCTTCGATCCTGGTGGAAGTTCTCTTTAGAAACGATTATTATGAGCTTCAAAATCGGATCATTTCTGCCCTGGGAAATATCGGTGAACCTTCAGCAGCTTTACAAATCGCTCCTTTCATCGATCATGAAGATGAAATAGTGCGTTTGAGTGCGGTGAATGCTTTGAAAAAATTGGCTGATGAAAGAACAATTCCCTTTTTGATCTTTGCTTTGCAAGATGACTTCTTCACCGTGCGCACCACAACCAGCCAAGCTTTTGGAAATTTTCCGCCGCATTTAGTCTATTCCTATCTCGTTGAAGAGATAAATTCTGGAAATTTATTTAGCAAGAAATCAGTTATTCAGGCTTTGGGTGAGCTGGCTTTTGCGCTCAAAGATAGCACGTCAGATCATGATCAAAAGATCAAGAAAAAGACATTGAAAGATATGGAAAAATTTTATACTAAATCACAAGAAAATATCAAAGCAACCATCATTGAAATTGCCTGGAAAATGGAAGATCAAGATTTGAAAAAATTTATTCTAAAAAAAGATGATCTCTCTATTTTATTAAAAGCAGTTTGGGAAAAATGCGAAAATAAATATTAGAGGTAAATATGAAATTCTGGTCAACGTTCACAATTCTTATCGTAATGACGTTCTCGCTTGTGGCATTCGAGCCGCATTTTATGAAACATCCTGCCATTTCACCCGATGGAGAAACGATCTGTTTTAGATATTTGGATGATCTCTGGCTTGTTCCTTTTTCAGGTGGTGAAGCCAAACGCATCACAGATTCAGAAGGAACAAATTGGAATCCTGTCTTTTCTCCTGATGGAAAAAATATAGCCTTCAATTCCAATCGCAATGGTTGGACCGCAATTTATCTGCTGCCTGCTGAAGGCGGAGAAGCCAAGCCGATCTCCAAAGAAAATTTCTATTTGAATGATTGGTTTCCCAAAAGAAAAGAATTACTGGTGAGAAGAGGTGATCCCCATTTCCGCAATAGATTTTTTCGTTTAAAATTAGACGGTGAATTCAATGAGATCACTCCCTTTGGTGGAAATGATGCAACGATTTCCAATCGTGGAAACACAATTTTGTTTGACCGCCGCGGATTGCGCTATCGAGAAGCCTATCAAGGCTCTTTCAATGGAGATTTATGGCTCTATGAAATTGATGACGATAAATTTTCCAGATTAACAAAAACCGATCTGACCGAGAATTATCCCACTTTTTCACAAAATCCAGACCAGATATTTTTTGCCGCTTCTGATGGAAATGTTTTCCAGTTATGCAGAGCAAAGATCGATGAGCTTCCCAAAAAACAATTTCTAACAAATTTTAAAACCTGGTCGGTTCGTGATATTTCCTGTGCAAAAAACACAGATCGAATAGTCTTCGAAAAATTCGATGAGTTATGGACTTGGGATAGTGCTACCCAAAAAGCTGAAAAGCTACAAATTGAGATCAAGCAAGATATTCTGGATGATCATATCACGCTGGAAAATGTTCACAACAAAGCCGATAAATTTAGAATTTCACAAGATGGAAAATTGATCGTTTTTTCTTACAAATTTGACCTTTTTGCTTTTCCTGAAAAAGGCGACAAAGTTCTGCAGATCACCAAAAATCAACTAGGAATTAATGACATCGTTATTTTGGGAGATGATCGCACAATCGCTTTTTCCAGCTTTGTTGATGGAACTCCGCAATTATTTCGCGTTGACATTCGTAATGTGGAAAATATTGAAAAATTGGAATGGTCGGAAGACAAATATATTGAATTTATGAATTTCAGTAATGGCCATCTTTTTATCAATTATTCTGAAGATGATAAATATCATAAGTTAGCAATGGCAGATAGTATGGGAAACGAGATCAAGCCGCTGATCACAGAAAAATATGTGTGGAGCTCTTTGCAATTATCTCCTCAGAAAAAATACGGTTTTTTTATCGAGTTGAAGGAAAATATCTGGAGTCGGCATCTTAATTGCTATGATTTCGAGCAAAAAGAACTTTATTCTCTTTATGATTTCAATGGTTATCTGAGCGATTTTGCTCTGGCAAAGGATGGCAAGACAGCATTCATTTCCAGAGAAGGAAATATTTATCGGATTGATCTGAAAGCAAAAGAAGATTTTTATGATAAGGAAAATCATTGGCAGGAAATTTTTGCACCAGAACTGAACGATAAAGCACAAAAAAAAGAAAATGAACAAACTTCCAGTCCTTTAGAAATTGATCTGAAAAATATTCAAGAACGCCTTATGCCAATAGTCAAAAGAACTGGTTATAATGAAGTTCTTCACGTTATCAATGATTCAACTTTTTATTATTTGAATACTGCTGATGATAAATATACTTTGAGGAAAACAGATTATAAAGGTGAAAATGATGAAATGATCCACACTTTTGCTCAAAGACCTGAAGATATTACTTTCAATCCAGAAAATGACGCTTTCTATTTCCTGAATAATATGCAGATCAGCAAATTTAATGTAAATCAGAAATCATCAGAAATTGTTTCCTTTGAATTCAAATATTCTTATAACAAAAAGGCTTTGAACGAAAATATTTTTTTGCAAGCTTGGAAATATTTCGGTAAGAATTTTTATGATCCCGAAATGCACGGCAAAGATTGGAAAAAGATCAAAAAGCGCTTCCTGAAATATGTGGAATATATAGAAGACCCACAAATTCTGGACTGGATAATAGAAGAAATGATCGGAGAAGTAAATGCCTCTCATACAGGATTTTATCCAAGAAGAGACGAACAACACAAATATTTCTATTCCGCATATCTGGGTTGTGAATTTGATTATCAAGATTTTCCTGAAAATGGGATCAGGATAAAAAAAGTTTACAATAATTCAAAACTGAAAAATCCTAATAATATCAGAGCTGACGACATTTTGCTTTCCATCGATGGCATCAACGTTGAAAAAGGGAAAAAGCTCAGACAATTATTGAGAGACAAGATAGGTGACGAAATTAAATTGTTCTTCAAAATCAAAGATGGTTACAAGACGGTTACGATAAAAGGTTTGAGTTACCGAGAAAATTATGATCTTTTCTATGAAAATTGGGTGGAAGAACGCAGAGTGAAAACAGAAAAATTATCTAAGGGAAAAATTGGCTACGTTCACATTCGCAGGATGAATTTTTCCAGCTATCGGAAATTTTATCAGGAACTTTTCACCAAAAATCTGGATAAAGAAGCCTTGATCATTGATGTGCGAAATAATGGCGGGGGCTACACGCATGACCTTTTGATCGAAATTTTGACCAGAAAACCCTATGCTCTCAGCAGTTCTCGCATCTTCGGAGCAGAAACCTATAAAACACCATCAGAAAGAATCGACAAACCGATGATCGTTCTCATCAATGAAAATTCCTTTTCCGACGCAGAAATATTTCCCACACTTTTCCAAGAACTGAAACTGGGAAAAGTTGTCGGAATGCCGACAAGCGGATCTGTCATCGGAACCGGTCATATTCGGTTCATGGATGGATCTGGTATGCGCATGCCATCTCATGGCTGGTTCACATTACAGAAAGAAAATATGGAAGGAAGTGGCGTCGAGCCAGATATTCTGGTAGAACCTACTCCAAAGCAGATCATCAACGACGAAGACGCACAATTGCAAAGAGCAGTGGAAGAATTATTGCAAAATATAAAATAAGTTTCTTTTTTGAAGCGCTTTCCTACAACGCAAATTATTGATAAAAGTTTGAATCAGGCTTCGAAATATTAATTCCAAAGAAATGTATCAAAGAATTTGTCACCTTGAACAGAGTCAAAAGGACAAATATTTTTTAGTAGTGAGATAACATCGATATTTTTTTCAAAGTAAAAGTTATTTTTTTAGCTTTTCTAAAAAAAATCTTTGAGTAATAGATTATTCATTTGACAAATGAAATGAAAAAAAAATTAATTACAAGAAAAGAATTAAGTTCTAAGAAATATAGAAAATTATCATTTTTTTAGTTTTCTTGATTGGAGTATGAATGAGTAAACGAAGAATTATGTTGGTTGATGATGAAAAGATCATTGCAGAAGACCTTATGCGTTCTTTGGAAAACATGAACTATGAAGTAGCTGAAGTGATTTCCAGCGGTGAATATGCTGTGGAAAAAGCTTCCGAGATCAAACCTGATCTTATATTGATGGATATCAAACTAAACGGTGAAATGGATGGCATTGAAGCGGCAAAGATCATTCGAGATAGACATAATATTCCAATTATATATTTAACCGCCTATGCCGATGACAATATTTTGGAAAAAGCAGCAAAATCGATTCCTTTTGGTTATTTAGTGAAACCTTTTGAAGATCGGGAATTGAAAGCAACGATCGAAATGGCATTCTATAAAGTTGATTTGGATCGTGAGCTTCGCAAAAATAAAGATTTTCTTCTGGAAGTCGTCGATAATGTTCCCAGCTCAATTTACGCCAAAGACAAAAATGGCAGATATATCATAGCAAATAAACACCTGGCAAATGTTTATCATTCCAATCCTCGTGATATGGTTGGAAAAACAGATTTTGATTTCGTGGAAGATTCAATAATCGGGAAAGAAGAAGCAAAACAATTCATGAAACATGATCAAAAAGTTTTTCAAGATGACCGCATGGTGAAAATACCAGAAGAAAAATTCACCGATCAGAACGGAAAAGTAAAATGGTTCACGACGACCAAAGTTCCTCTGCTGTCGCCTGATGGAAAAGAGCTTGTTCTCGGAGTAGCCACCGACATTACTGATCGAAAAAAAATGGAAGATGATCTCAAAGAAAGCTATCGAAAAATGCAACAACTTTTAGAAGAAACGGTGAATGGATTGGTATCTGCCCTGGAAAAAAGAGATCCCTACACAGCAGGACATCAAAAGCGCGTTTCAAAACTGGCTACTGCGATCGCTACAGAAATGGAGCTGCCCACTGAAACTGTTAACGGCATTCGAATTGCCGCACTGGTTCACGATATCGGAAAGATATATGTACCAGCAGAAATTCTTAGTAAACCAGGCAGATTGACCGAAGTAGAATTCAATTTGATCAAAACACATCCTAAAGCAGGTTATGACATTCTATCCAAAATAAACTTCCCCTGGCCAGTCGCTGAAATTGTTTATCAACATCATGAAAGATTGAATGGTACAGGATATCCACGTGGTTTGGAAGGTGATGATATCATTCTCGAATCGAGGATTTTAAACGTGGCAGATGTCATGGAAGCAATTGCGTCCAATCGACCCTATCGGCCAGCGCTTGGAATAGAGAGCGCTATCAAAGAAATTGAGACTAAAAAAGGAATTGATTTCGATGAAGATATTTCCAATGTATGTATAAAACTATTTCGGGAAAATAAATTCCAGTTTTAATCTAATATGAGAAGAATATTTATCAAAACATCTTGCTTGACATAAAAAAGCAGTGAAAAAAAGAAACGATAAAAATGGAGGAAATCATGATCAAAGAAGATTTACTTTATACAGAAACCCACGAATGGGTGAAAGTGGAAGATGGCGAAGCGCTGATCGGCATCACAGATTATGCGCAAAATGAATTGGGAGACATTGTTTATGTGGAACTTCCAGAAATTGGTGATGATCTGATAAAAAACGATGCTTTGGGCACCATCGAAGCGGTGAAAGCTGTCGAAGATATTGTTGCTCCGATCAGCGGTGAAATTATTGATGTCAATGAAGAATTGGAAGACACGCCCGAATTGATCAATCAATCTGCCTTTGAAGATGGCTGGATCATCAGGATCAAGATCAGTGATGATTCAGAATTGGAAGCTTTGCTCAGCGCAAAAGAATATCAGGAAATCGTCGAGTAATTACAACGTGCGATCGAAAGCAAAAAATTTTTTGATAATTCTGATCTCACCTTCTGGTGGTGGAAAATCTTCCATATTAAAAAAAGTCCTGAATACAACAGAAAACATTGTCTATTCTGTTTCCTATACGACACGCAAACCACGTCATGATGAAGTTGATGGTTCATCCTATCATTTCTTGAGTGAAGATGAATTTTTTTTTATGAAGAAAAATAATGAATTTTTAGAAACAGCAAAAGTTCATGGAAATTGGTATGGAACTTCGATCAGTTTTATTCGCAAATCAATAGCCAAAGGAAAACATATCATCATGGATATTGATTATATGGGAGCTTTGCAAATCCTGAAAAAAAAGATCTCAGCGATCACGATCTTTATCCTGCCACCCTCACGAGAGATATGGCTAGAAAGATTGAAAAAAAGAGGAACAGAAGATGACGAAACTTTGCAAAAAAGGTTACAGACCGCAGAGACAGAACTGCAGCAATTACAGAATTTTCAGTATTTGGTTATCAATAAGGAGCTGGACGAAGCAGCTGAAAAAGTAAAAGCGATTATCCTTGCAGAAGAAATGAAAATGATGAGAAATACAGATATTATTCGGAGGTTCAATGAAAAATAAAAAGATCGATAAATTTCTGGAAGAACACAATATGACCTATATGTTTCTATTACTGGCAGAATTAGAATCAGAACGCTTGAACAATTTACCATACACGATCCGCAAAAAGATCGAAGGAAAAGTCACGACGAAAGCTCTGGAACATATTGCCTCAAATGATATCCCTGATTACGTGATCAGAGATATCAAAGAAGAATCAGAGAAGAAAAAGGCAAACAAAAAAGAGTAGGAGAAGTTTGGATCACAATAAATTAAAACAATATCTTGAATATCTGGAACTTTCTGGAATTCAAGATATTTTCGTTGATAGGACCAGCAAAGAAAAATCTCCCGAACCAGAGATCGATGCAAAAAAATTAATTTCCTTGCTCAATCAAAAATATGCAAATTGTGATAAATGCCCTCTGGCAGAAACCAGAAATAAATTCTGCTATGGAAACGGAGATCCGCAAGCTGATCTGATGTTGATCGGAGAAGGACCTGGTGCTGATGAAGATCGCACCGGAAAGGTTTTCGTCGGAAGAGCAGGACAATTGCTCACTCGAATGCTGAAGGCGATCAATCTTTCACGTGAAGAAGTATATATCTCAAACATCGTTAAATGCCGCCCTCCCCAAAATCGCAATCCCAAAAAAGAAGAGATCGAAGCTTGTTTGCCCTATTTGAATGAACAGATCGATATCATCCAACCAAAATTGCTTTTACTTCTGGGACGCGTCGCTGCTGTGACTCTTTTAAATATCGACACCACTCTGAAATCTTTTCGACAGCAAACCCATCGCTACCGAGATATCAAAACTTATGTAACCTACCATCCTTCAGCCTTGTTAAGAAATCCAAACTGGAAAAAATTTGCCTGGGTCGATCTGAAAAAACTACGCGATGATTATTTCGCACTCAAATAGCTCTTTCTCATTTTAGACAAAATTTTCTAATTAACTTATTGCAAAAAATTCTACAGAATACTTATTGCCCTAAAAAAATATTAGGATAAAATTATGAACAGATCAGAGAATAAACAAATTCCGTCAGATATCAACGCCGAAGCTGCAGTGCTATCTGCCATGATGTTAGGTGATTACGTGATCTCCCAAGTCTTGGGAAAATTGGATAAAGAACATTTTTATAAAAGGTCTCACAAGATCATCTTTCAAGCGATCTGCGATCTTTATGAAGAAAAAACAGAAGTCGATGTGATCACTTTGATCGATAAATTGAGAATGTCAGGAGAATTGGAGAATGTGGGTGGAGAACCTTTCATTAATGAACTCTCAGATATCGTGCTCAGCAGCGCAAACATAGAATATCATCTCAAGATCATCTTCGAAAAAAAACTTCTCCGCGAATTGTTATTCACCTGTGATTCGATTATAAAAAATTGCTATAATAGCGATCAGCCTGTCGTGGATATCGTTGACGAAGCCGAACAATCCATCTTCAGAATTGCCGAAAGACCAGAACGCAAAGCTTTTCAAAGAATCAGCAAAATAATTCCCGAAACGATCAGAGACATCCAAAAAACCGCTTCCACGAAAAAATCTGTCCACGGCGTTCCCAGCGGGTTTATAGAATTAGATAGAAAGATCGGTGGATTCAGACCGGGACAACTGGTCGTTCTTGCAGCTCGTCCCGCTATGGGAAAGACTTCTCTGGCGATCAATATTGCTTCCAATGCAGCTGTGAATTACGATAAGAAAGTGGGAGTATTTACGATGGAAATGGAAAGCGAAGAATTATTGATGAGAATGCTCAGTTCAGCTTCTGAAGTTAGTATGGATGATATGCTCAAAGGTTTTGGTATGAATGAGAAAAAGATTATGCGGATCATTGGAGCTGCAGAAGTTCTGAACGAAAAAGATATTTTTATTGATGATAATGGTGCTAATACGATTTTGGATGTGAGAGCAAAAACGCGAAGATTGAAAGCAGAATTAAAAGGATTGGACTTGATCATTATTGATTATTTACAACTAATGTCGGTCAAAAGAAATCGTGAAAACCGCCAGCAAGAAATATCTGAGATCTCACGATCCTTGAAAGTTCTGGCAAAAGATATCGAAGTGCCGATCATTGCTCTCTCGCAACTTAATCGTGGCCTGGAAAACCGTGATAATAAGCGTCCCAAATTGTCTGATCTGCGCGAATCTGGAGCGATCGAACAAGATGCTGACATCGTCCTTTTTATCTATCGCGATGAACTTTATAATAAAGAAACCGATGATATTGGTATTGCAGAGATCATCATCGGGAAAAATCGACACGGTGCGATCGGAAGTTTAAGATTGAGATTTTACGAAGAATTCACAGCCTTTCGTAATATCGAAGCCTATGAATAAATTCCGAAAAAGTATTTTCCACTTTCTTTCTCTACTCGGAGAATTTCTCATTTTTCTCTCTTCACTGCTATTACACATCCAGAAATTGCGAAAAAGATTTCCCGAGATCATCAAACAAATGAAAAGAATAGGTAACGATTCCTTTTTGATCATCGCTGTCACTTCTGCATTCACCGGATTGGTCACTTCTGTGCAAGCTTCCTACCAAACCAGCGGTTATATTCCAAAAAATCTGATCGGTGTTCTGGTAGGAAAATCTACGATGATCGAACTAGCTCCCGTTTTGACTGCTTTGGTACTTGCAGGCAAGATCGGGGCTTCTATCGCGGCAGAGATAGGAACGATGAAAGTGAGTGAGCAGCTTGATGCACTGGAATCTATGGCAATTGATCCGCTTGATTATATTTATTTACCCAGAATTTTAGCCGGTTTTGTGATGTTACCTATTTTAACAATTTTTTCCAACGCGATAGGAATATTTTTTGCCTATGGGCTATCTGTCCTCAAATATAATGTGAATGCCTTTACTTTTTTCACAAATATGAAAGCTTTTTTCCTGCCATCTGACCTCTGGGGTGGATTGGTCAAAGCTGCTTTTTTTGGTCTGGTCATCACAACTGTCGGTTGTTTTACTGGCAGCAAGGCAAAAGGCGGTGCTGAAGGCGTTGGACAAGTGGCAACCCAAACAGTTGTCTATTCTTCGATTTTGATCTTGATCATGGATTTTGTTGTAGCTTCCATTTTATTTGGAGGATTTTAATGAAATATTTTCCTTTATTTTTTCTTCTCTTGATCGCCTGTTCACCTTCACCAGAAAAGGATTTATCTACCTCAGATAAAATACTCAATATCGCTTCAGTAAAAGTTTTTTTACAACAGGATGATTTTTCACAAGCTCTGCTAAAATATGAAAAAAAATATGGATATAAAATCAACATTGATGTCTATCCAAACCTTGATTCTCTTTTTTCTGATATAGATTCTACTCGAGTAGATATCATTTTGGGATTGAATAATATTTTGGTAGAAAATGTAATTCAGGATTCTTTCTTGATCTCTGCTGAATTAAGCAATTTTCGATATATCTCCGAAAATTTGATCTTTGATCAAAGCAAAACTCTTGTTCCGATTTTCTACAGTCCGCTGGCATTCATTTATAATGAAAAGAAAATCGAAAATGTTCCGCGCACTTTTGGTGCGATCCAAGACGGGAAATTCAAAGAAAAGATCATATTACAAGATCCAGCAACTTCCGAAATAGGGAAAGCAATATTGATCTGGTCGGTTGCAGCTTTTGGCACAAGTGGCTATCGTCATTTCTGGCGTTCTATCAAAGAAAATATTTATCAGATCGTAGCCGATCATAATGAAGCTTATGATAGATTGCTAGCAGCGGAAGCACCGATCATTATCGGCTATCGATCAACCATCCATAAAACTGAACATATTTCTTCAGAACAAAATTTTGTAAGTTTTATTCCTACAGAAGGTTCTTTCAATTGTATTTATGCAGCTGGGATCATGAAAAATTCTTCCAATATCAAAGCTGCTGAGATTTTGCTGAATTATCTGCTTTCCAAAAAATTCCAACGCACAATATTCTCTGAATTAAATATGATATCTGTTCGCAAAGATATTGATTACCCAAGTTCCCAACAAAAACAAGCTGTAAATACCGATCTGACCAATAAACTTGAGCATCAATTTATCGGTGAAAATTATCAGCTCTGGCAAAAAAGATGGCAAGAGATCATGCACGATGAATGATTTCAATTTCCATATTGTTCTTTACCAACCGGAAATTCCAGCAAATACTGGAAATATCGGAAGATTGTGCGTCGGTTGTAAGGCAAAATTACATATTATCAAACCACTGCGCTTTCTGATCTCCGATAAATATGTGAAAAGAGCAGGTTTGGATTATTGGGATAAACTGCAGTTGGAATTCTATGATGATCTTGCTTCGTTACAGAAAAAATTTAGAAAAGAGCGCATCTTTTTCTGCACAACGAAAAGTCCGAATAACTATGCACAAGTTAATTTTCGCAAAGGTGATGTCTTTATTTTTGGTCCTGAATCTCGTGGAATTCCCGATGAAATATTACAAGATAACTGGCAACAAACGATCACGATCCCGATGAATGCGAACATTCGTTCTATCAATCTGGCAAATAGCGTGGCTATTATCAGTTACGAAGCCTGGCGTCAGATCGGTTTTGTTCATTCAAAATCGCGATAAGTTAATACTTTTTTTTCTTGATCTAGCCAGCTATGTTTCACCTTCCCCACAAAGATCGTATGATCTCCCGATTTAACTTGCGTTGCGACTTCACACTCAAAGTTTGCTTTAGCTTTTTTTAAAATTGGATATTTATTTAACTTTCCAGAAAAAAATTCCACTTTTGTTTTTTCAAATTTATCAATATCGCGACCAGAAAAAGAACCAGATATTTTGGCAATTTCTACCATTTCTTGTGATGGAAAACAAAGATTGAAAAATCTGTTATTCTGCAAACATTCATAGGAATAGCGTGTATGACCGATCGAGATTGCGAACATCGGCGGCTGGATGCTGGTTCTCATAAACCATTCCAATGTGATCATATTGAATTTTTCGGTGGGAGTTTTCACGATAGCTATAGCGATTTTCGCAGGATTTTTGATAGCTTTGGTAACTTTGGCAAATTCTGTTCTGTTCATATTTTCCTCTAATAATATTCTATTTTCAAAAAACTAATTCTGCTCATATTTTTTAAGCTTCTAGTTTTTCGGCAAAGTTCGTTATTTCAAAATGATCAATTTACCTATCTTTTCAGATTTTTTTTCATTGTCCAATTGTGTCGCTTTGACTTTGTAAAAATATGTGCCGTTAGCGATCCCATCTCCTACGTCATCTTTTCCATCCCAATAGATCTTATTGAATCCTTTTTCCAATCCAAAATGTTCTAACGTTCTGATCTTTTTCCCAGAAATCGTATAAATCGAAATTGTCACATCAGAATTTTCTGTGATGATAAAAGTGAGATATCCATCTTTTTGCATCGGATTTGGATAGGGCAATAATTTTTCGATCGAGACTTTTTCTGACGTCCGAGTAATAAAATCTGTTTCAGCAATTTGATAATTATTTTGATTATCATAGACAATTAATTTCAGATGATGATGACCTTCTCTCAGATCTAGTAATTGCCAGCTTAATTCACCTTTTGTGCTCGAGCCATTTTTGTAAACAAACCCGCTTGTAATGTCAATTGGTTCTTGTTCTTCATTTAAGATCAACAGAATGCCATGACCAGCATTCCCCAGTATATTGATGCCATTCTCATCTTCAATTTCTGCGATCAAAGTCGGATTGCTGGAAACATAATCACCAGCTTTGAATTTTTTGGAATCGATAAAGAGCTTGATCTGAGGTGGATTCAAATCAGGCTCACCTTGCGTAATAGAACTAAAATTCAAGTGCAGAGCAGAATTAAGATAATCTTTTTTTGAAAATTCATCAAAAATGTAGGTTAATATTTTTCCGCTACTGCCGTCATTGACTTCATCTGGAACGATAAATTCTGCTTCATAATTTCCCTGCGAAATATTTATTTCACCGTTATAAAGTCGTTTGCCTTCTTCTGTATAATTCACAGTAAAAAAAGTATCATTCTGAACGTAATTTGTATTCACATAAACAAGTTCCTGTTCAGGTTCAAAGATTTGTGTCAGACCGTTTCCATTCAATTGAAATTGATCGCCATAATAACCCGTATAGTCAATATTTTCTCTGGCAAATAATGTATCGGGTAGAGCTGAAATAGAGCCAACGTTTTGTGGTGGAAGAACTTTCAGGATAGGATCACCTAAAATATTGTAATAATAGCTATTTGATTGACCGGTTGTATATTCTGTTTTCGCTTGCAACAAACCTTTTCCAATATTAACATTTTCTCGATCATCATTAAGAATATTCTGGAAAAAATATTTCATCAAAGTCGTGTTATTGCTGCCGCCTGTTCTGCGCGTCGCAGCAATAGAAGCGATCACTCCGCCATCTTCAGCAAAGAGGACTTTCTCTGCTACAGAATCAATACCCGGATCGTCAAATTGTCCCACGCTGCAAGAAGCTGCTACAAATAACGGACGTTTCTCGCCATTCTGCAAAAGATTGACATGCAGATTACCACGGAAATAATCTTCGTCACCCAAAACTTCTGGATTGCCATGTCCAATATAATACCAGATCAATCGTCCCTTATTAATTGCATTGATCATAGCATCACGGGCTGCTGGTTTATTCTGGAATTCATCAAAATCATAGTTGAAACCAAAAATTTTATCGATGATGATATTTTCATTGATCAATTCTGAAGTTTCCTGTGCCAAATTGCCGTGATTCAGACCAGCAGAAAAACCTTCATAATATCCACCCTTGTTTTCATCATCTGCCATGATCAGCATCTGGTCTCGCCAGAAACCTGAAATGGGCTCATAAATATATTTTTCCAAGCGATTTAACAAAAGATCGAGAGTTTCATTATTCCGAGCTGGAAACCTTCCGATGATCAATTGTGCGAGATAAGCATTATTAAAATTCACGAATTCATCATCAGAATTTGGAAAGAAAATGATCTTGTTCTTATCAGATGGTTCATTCCAATTATTTGTTCCAGAACCCATTAAAATAACATATTCGAGCATATCTGGATATTCGGTGTATTTTTCTTGCAAAAAATCTTCGATCGCCTGCGGATCGGGATTGCCCGCGCTATATTCAGCGAATATTTCTTGCTGACTTTTCAGAAAAAAATTCAGCTCTGGATAAAGATCAGCATAACTTTGAGCCTGTGTTTGGAAAGTATTTTCATCTGGATAGATGATGATGCCGTGCGGCGCCGTGCGAATCTGCGTGAACGCAACATCTTTTCTGGTCAGTTTTTCGATCTGTCGAGCTTGGTGTAATTCAGTGAATTTTTTTCTTTTTGGTTCAGAAGAAAAATCTCCGCCAAAAGTTAACCAATACAAATGAGCTTTCGAATATTTTTTTTCTACCTTATTTTGATGCTTAAAATAAATCCCCGATCTTTGAATTGAGATCGGAATTTCCTTTAATTCAAAATGATGGTTCGCCTTTTCATCTTGTTTGAACATTGAAAACAATCGAACAGTTTTTGGATCATAAAAATCTGGTAAAATTGACAGTGATTTTTCATCGATCAGCTGCATTCCACCATTTTTGACAGCAAATTGATACCAGAATTGAGAACTGGAAAAAGGCATTTTTTCATAGCTGATCGGTTTCCAATCTTGCCAGTTTTGCGCCGAATGAAAATTTAAAAAGAGATTTTGGTAAATATTCTCAAAATTGTCATTAATCCGACCACGATGAGATTTTTCGCCTAGAATATCAATCTGGAATTTCAAGCTTGTAATGATCGTGAGCTTTTTTTGGACATGATCATATTGAAAAGGGATGATCTTGATCGAGATGTATTCGTAAAAACGATAATATGCTTTTTCCATTTTTTCCAAAACTGCCTGTCGTTCCAAATATTTTTGTTCATCGATTTGAAAGATAAAATCATGAGTAGAAGAATTTTCGATGATCTTTGGCACAGGAGCAATTGGCTTATCAAAATAAATCGTTTCGATCTCTTGTCTCAATTTTGAGATACGTAAATTCCCAGAAGGCGGCAGAGCAATATTGATGATCCTACCTGGAAGATCAGGTGCGCCAGGTTGCAAATCACTGTGCCATTCTGATGTCTCGATCGAAAAATGATCATCCGTTTCTATGAACTGAAAATCTTCATTCAAAACCTCGATGATAAGCTGGTCTTTAGTTTCAGAAATGATCTTGAGCTCAGAGAATAATAATTGAGAAAGAAAGACCATTAGAACATTGATATAATACTTTTTCATAAATTCCTCTTTAAAGTCAAATTTGCAAAAAGATTTTCATTGTCAAATTTTTGTTGATCGCTAATTTAAATTTATTGAAATAATATTTTCAATTGATCAGATTGAGATAAAAATATTCTCCAAAATGTAGTTTGGAATAGATTTTTTATTGACTTGATACAAGTAATTTTTGAAACGGTTTATAAATGGAAAATTCTGGAGGAAAAATGTTTAGAAAAAAATTGATCTTGATGTTGCTCGCCTTATTTGTTTGTTCTGTGGTTTTTGCAGAATTGAAGATAGCATATATCGATACTGATAGGATAGTGATGGAAAGCTCGGAAACTCAAGAAGCTCAGACCTCTTTGCTCAATGATCGTCAGAAATGGGAAAAAGAAATAACCGATCTGGAACAAGAAATTGAAGAACTGGTAAATGAATATGAAAGCAGGAAATTGATCATGGGTGAAGACAGCAAAAAAGAAGCTGAAGAAAAAATCACCCAATTGCAAGATAAAAGACAAGATAAGGTCAAAGAATATTTTGGTGAAAATGGAAAATATTATCAACGTCAAAATGAGCTTTTGGAACCAATTCTGGCAAAATTGAAAAATGTGATCGAAAAAGTCTCGATCGAAAATAACTATACAATCGTTCTCGATGCTGCTGCTGGCAGCATTCTATATGCAAAACCAAGTCTGGATATCACCGATAAGATTATCGATGAATTAGAACAAACGATCGAAGAATGAAAAAGTTTGCTCGCTCCTTATCACCACGTTTGATCATCGATCAACTCGACAAAAAATACTTGCTCATTAATAATAAAGAATTGGATAACGTGGCCGAACTGAAAGAAGCAAATTCACACTCAGTATGTTTTTATCAAGATAATAAATTTTTTGACGCTCTGCAAAATTCTGAAGCTGGATTGATCTTCGTCCCGCTTGATTTTGATCCAACCCAAAAACAAAATACAAATCTGATCTTTGTCGAAAAGCCATATATTTATTTTATGGAATTTGTGAAAAAATGGTTATCTCTCGATCAAACTGATCTTGAGCATAAAATCTCAAAATCTGCACAAATTGCTGAAACCGCAGAAATTGATAAGAATGTAACGATCGGAGCCAATTGTGTGCTCGGAGCAAATGTAAAAATCGCTTCGGGAGTAAAGATCGGAGCAAATTGCGTGATCCAGGAAAATACTATAATTGGTGAAAAAACGATCCTATATCCAAATTGTACGATATACAATGATTCTCAGATCGGTGAAAATGTGATAATCCACTCTGGAAGCGTGATTGGAGCTGATGGCTTTGGCTATCTTTTTCATGAAAATCAGCATCACAAAATTCCACAAGTTGGAAATGTAGTCATTCATAATAATGTGGAAATTGGTGCAAATACAACAATAGACCGCTCTACTTTAGGTTCTACAGTTATCGGAGAAGGCACAAAGATCGACAATCTGGTGCAGATCGGTCATAATTGCAAGATCGGAAGAAATACAATTATCTGCGCACAAACAGGTCTTGCTGGCAGCACAGAAATCGGAGATAATGTCTATCTTGCCGGTCAAGTCGGAGTTGCTGGTCATCTAAAAATCGATGATAATGCATTGATCGGTGCTCAATCTGGCGTGATGACCTACGTTCCAAAAAAGAAAAAATTTTTTGGCACACCAGCAAAAGAAGCTGGTGAGATGAAGCGGATTCTCATTTCAGAAAAGCATTTACCCGAGCTGGTGCGAGATCTGAGGAAAAGACAAAAAAAGGATGGATCATGAAAGAATTCAAAAAAACTATCAAAGGAGAAGTGAGTTATAAAGGAATTGGACTGCATTCTGGAAAAATTTCCACGATCACTTTCAGTCCAGCAGACAAAGATGCCGGTATCAAATTTGTGCGCACTGATTTGAAAGGAAAACCAGAAATTCCAGCTGATATTGATCATGTTATCGATATCTCGCGCGGCACTACGATCGGGATCAAAGAAGCAAAAGTTGCCACGATCGAACATGTCCTCGCTGCGATCAAAGGCTTGAATATCGACAATATTCTGATCGAGGTCGATGGTCCTGAAGTCCCCGTGGCAGACGGAAGTGCAATCGTTTTTTTGGAACTGCTCAAAAAGATCGGTCTGAAAGAACAAGATTCCGAACGAGAATATATGGAGATCGAAGAAGCTATCTCCTATTCTTCACCTGCCGATAATGTCGATATTGTGATCGTCCCTTCAGACAGCCTGAAAGTTACTTTTATGGTCGATTATAAACAAAAGGCTCTTGGCACACAATATACCTGGCTTCCTTCTCTGAAATATTTTGAAGAAGAATTTGCTTCTGCCCGTACCTTCTGTTTTCTTCACGAGATCATTGAATTAAAGAAAGCCGGGCTCATCAAAGGTGGTTCGCTAAAAAATGCTCTGGTGGTAGCCGATCCACAAACACCAAGATCAGAAATAGAGCGATTGAAAAAAATCTTCCAATATTCTGGTGAAATTGAAGTGGGATCTGATGGCTTGCTGAATCACACACCATTGCGCTATTATAATGAATTCGTGCGGCATAAAGTGGTTGATCTGCTCGGTGATATTGCGCTTCTGGGCGTTCCGATCAAAGGACACATACTGGCCGCAAGATCTGGTCACAAAACAAATGTGGAATTGGTGAAAAAATTACGTAATATCCACAAAAAACAAGTTTTACAGCGAATATACCAAAAGAAAAAATTAGACGAGATCGTTTTTGATATCACGGCCATCCAAAAAATTCTTCCACATCGCTATCCTTTTCTGTTAGTTGATAAAATCATCGAATTCAAAGTAGGAGAAAGTATTGTTGGCTTGAAAAATGTGACTATCAATGAACCTTTTTTTCAGGGACATTTTCCTGAACATCCAGTGATGCCAGGCGTTCTAATCGTGGAAGCGATGGCTCAGACAGGTGGCATCATGCTTTTGAATGCCTTGGAAGAACCAAGTGAACACGTTGCATATTTTGCTTCAATTGATAATGTGAAATTCCGCAAACCAGTTTTACCAGGCGATACTTTGCGGATGGAATTGAAAGTGATCTCGATGAAAAGAGGTTTGGCAAAAATGCATGGTGATGCTTATGTGGCAAATAATAAAGTTTGTGAAGGTGATTTCTTAGCAAAAATAGTGGAAAAATAATTCATGGAAAATATCCACCCTACAGCAATCATCGATAAAAATTCCAAAATCGGAAATAATTGTAGGATCGGAGCTTTTTCCATTATCGGACCAAATGTGGAATTAGGAGATAACAATCACCTTGCTTCAAATGTCTTGATCGAAGGACCGACAAAAATCGGTGATAACAACAAATTTTTTCATTCAGCAGTTATCGGAACGGATTGTCAGGATTTGAAGTATAAGGGAGAACCAACAGAACTTGTGATCGGGTCGAATAATACGTTCCGTGAATTTTGCACGGTCAATCGATCCGCCACTCTGGAAGAAAAGACCAGGATCGGAAACGATAATTTATTGATGGCCTATTCTCATGTCGCACATAATTGCCAGCTTGGAAATCATTTGATCATCGCCAACGCAGTGAACCTTGCCGGTCACATTCATATTGATGACAATGTTACAATCGGTGGCATGGTAGCGATCCATCAGTTTGTTCGCGTGGGCAAATTTGCTTTCATTGGCGGGAAATCTGGTGTGAAAAAAGATGTTCCACCTTTCACTCGAGGTGAAGGATTTCCTTACAAAATCATTGGCTTAAATAGTATTGGATTGAGACGAAATGGTTTTAGTTCACAACAGATCAAAAACATAAAAAGTATCTATAAAATTTTCTATCATTCAGGATTGAATTTTTCTGAGGCTTTGAAAGAAGCACGAAAAATTACGAAATTATCTGACGAGCAAAAAACATTTATTGAATTTATTGAAAATACCGATCGTGGTCTGAATAGATAAATCATCACAATTTGGAATAACTGCTCAAAGCTCCTTTTTTAAATTTGATGATTATGCTTGTTCCTTTTTCAGTACTAATTTCATACTTGCTTCGTAGCTGTTCACTCAAAAGATAGACCAATCTCAAACCAGTTGATTTGATCTTGCTGATCTCAATATCTTCACCAATACCCTTTCCGTCATCGATCACGCCCAGCATATATTCATCTTCTTTTTTGCAAAAAATGATCTTCAGATAGCATTTTCCCTTTTCAGGAATTGCATATTTGAAAACGTTGCTGACCAATTCATTGATTATCAGTCCTACTGGAATCGCATGATTGATATCCAAAGTCAAGTCTTCTATCTGTTTCTCGATTTCGATTTTTTGCGAGTTCATATTATAGAGCATATAAAGGTCTGCCACGATCTTATCGATAAATTCACTGAATTCAATATCATAAAAATTTTCTGATCGATACAAAATTTCATGTATGTTTGACATTGTTTTGATCCGGGTGAAGATCTCCAATAAGACTTTTTTATCTAACTCACTTTGCATTTTGCTCTTTTCCATTCGCAACATACTGGTGATTACCTGCAGATTATTTTTTACACGATGATGAATTTCTGTTAGCATAATTTTTTTCTCTTGCAAATCTCTTTCAATCTGCTCTTGTGCTTTTTTGCGCTGAGTAACATCGCGAGCAGATCCAACCGTTCCGATCATTTTATTTTGATCATCAAAGATCGGAGCTTTATAAACTTCCAAAAAAATAAATTTTCCTTTCACATTTCCATATTCATCAAATTTTTTTGGTTTTTTCGTGCGGAAGATCACCTCATCAGAATCCTGACAAACTTCTCCGAATGTATGCCATTTTTTATTTTCAGGATGATTTTTTCGTTCGCGTTCGGCAAAGAAAAGATCAGTTTTTCCGATCGGCTCTTCTGTATCTTTTGCATTCAATAAAATATCGCACATTGCTTGATTTGTGAAAGTGAACCTTTTTTTCATATCTTTTGCCCAGATCAAGTCAGGAACAGTGTCTGCCATCAAACGAAAGAAATTATATAATTCACGATATTTAACTTCATTTTTTTTCAATCTTTCCAGTGCCAAAATTTTTTCTTGTCTTTCTTTTTGCAGTTTCAAGCTGCCTTCGATAGCGCTTTTGAGGCGATAGATCCTTTCTTTGACGATATAATCCCAAGCACCTTTCATGATCGATTCTGCGGCAGTTTCTTCAGCAATACTACCGGTCACGATTATAAAAGGTGTGTTAGAATAAATTTTTTTTGTGATCTCCAGAGCATCGAATCCAGTGAAATCAGGAAGATTATAATCAGCTAAGATCAAGTCTGGTTTATTTTCTTTTAAAGCATTCAGGAATTGTGTTTTATTTATCGCAATGCGAGAAGAATACTTTAACTGCGTTTTATCCAATTCGTTTCTAATCAATTCCACATCAAGCTCATCATCTTCCAAGATCAAGATATCTAAATTGTGCATGTCCATCTCCTTCGTTATTTCGTTATAGCTCGCTTGAAATTTAAAATAAAACTCGAACCACCATCATCATTATCTTTCACTTTTGCATAACCGCCATATTTTTCCATCGTAGTTTTGACGATATTCAAACCAATGCCAGAATGCCCGGTATTGCCGAAGACAAATCCTTCTTCAAAAATTTTTTCTTTATATTCTTCTGGAATAGTTTTTCCATAATCATGAACTTCTACGATACATCGAGATTCATTTTCTGTAATGATCAGATCGATTTTATCACTTTCTCCATGAATTCTTGCATTATCGATCAAATTATCAAAGATGGAATAAATTGTTCGGTCAGCAAACACGTTTGAATTTCCGATAATATTGATCTTCATATCAGAATATCTTTGCGAGATCTCTTTCAACACTGATCTCAAGTTATATTGGATCAAATTGGAATATTTCGCCATAAAAGTCTCTTGTTTTCGCATTTGATTTATGAGCAATAAACCTTTTTCCACTTTTTTTTCTGCTTCATCAAGATAATATTTTTTCTGATCACGCTGATACATTTTTAAAGCACTTTTGATCACCGCCAGATCATTTGTGAGGTCATGGCGCAGGATCTTCGTGATCAAGGTGAGCTGATCTTTACTTTTTTTCAAAGCTGTTTCGGATCTTTTTTTCTCGATGATACTACCAATATTTTTAGCAACAAATTCCAGCATTTGCAGATCATCTTGATCATAAAGATCTTCTGATTGATAGCTTTGCAATGCGATCACGCCGAGAGTTCTATTTTCTGTTATATCAATGATGGGAGCACCGATCCAAAGCATAGAATTCGAACCGATCAATTTTATATTGAGTTCTTCTCGCAATTGCCGATCTTTTTCCTTTGTGCAAAAAAGAGATTCAGCGGTTTTACGCACATAATTTGTGAGAGAATTTTCCAGGTTATGATAGGTCAGATCATTATAGTCATCATATTCATCAACCGAAAAAATAAACTGATACTTATTTAATTCTTCATCGTAGAGAGCGATATAGAAATTGGTCGTGTTCATGATCTTGCCAAGTTCTTCATAAACAATGCGAGAAAATTCTTTCAGATTGGAAGAAGAAAGGGCTTTGGCAGAAATATTTTGCATCACATTTTTTGCTCTTTCAGCTCTCACTTTTTCGGTGATATCTTCCACAACCGAAATTTCAAACAGGGGAAAATTATTTTCATCTTTCACCAATTGTGCTTTCAGATGAGCGTAAACTTCTTTTCCATCCGATCTGATATATCGTTTATCAAGCTCATATTGATCTATCTCGCCTTTTTTCAATTTTTCGAAATTTATCTTTCCTTTGGTCGGCTCTTCTGGATGAACAAGTTCTTCCTCTTTCATATTCTTCAGTTCTTCCGCAGAATAACCGAGCATCTGACAATAGGCTTTATTATAATCAACGATATCCTTTTTCAGATCATTCACCACCACGCCGATCGGAGAATTATCCAAAATTAGAGAAAGTTGATTCTTGCTTTCTTTCAATTTGATCTCTGTCTCTTTTTGTTCTGTTATATCGATCAGTGAAACTATGCTTTGTTTTGTTCCTTTGATCATTTTCACTTTGAGATTGGCATAACGCGTTCCCAAAAATCGGTGATTGAGTCTGACAATGTAATCATTCTTAATTTGATTTGGGCTTTTTCGTCTTGCTTTATGTCTTTCTAACATTATTTTCAGATCATCGTGATGAACATATTCAGTCCACTTTGTCCCGATCAGTTCTTCAGCAGGATAACCAGTTATCTGTTCACATTCTGTATTTGCCAGAGAGATCATCGTATTTTCTTCGATGAGCAATGTTGCTGTTCCGGTCGATTCAAAAATATCGAGATATCGTTTTCTGCTTTTCTGCAAAGAACGTTCAGCTTCTTTACGATCGCTGATATCTCTTCCGATCCCATGCACTCCGATTATTTCCTGATCATCAAAAAGAGGGCGCATCGTGAGCCAGAAATCCAGATATTTTCCAGATTTTGTACCGACTTTGATCTCATACTCGATTTCGTTACCTTTCAAAACTTCAGAATAATATTTTTTGGAAACTTCTCTATCTTTGGGATGAACCAACTGCAAGGAATATTTTCCGATCAATTCTTTTTCACCATAACCCAAGATCCGCTTGAATTGTTTGTTGACGGAGATATATTTCCCTTTTCGATCAGAAGTCCAAATGATATCGATCGCATTTTCAAAGAGTTCGCGAAAATTTTCTTCGCTTTTTGCCAGCTTGAGTTCATATTGCTTTCTTTCAGTAATATCAAGGATCAAACCGATCCAGCGGATCACACCATTTTCTTTTTTCTGTTTTTTATAACAAGACCGTACCCAGACGAATTTTCTATCTCCCACTTCCAAACGATATTCGCAATCTAATTCTTCATCATTTTTATAAGCTTTCTTTGCGGCATTTTCCAATTTTTCAGCATCTGCTTCTGGAATTAGTTGAAAATAACGATCTGGATTGTAATAGATCTCCTTGCCATATTTTTCTCCCACGATCTTTTCCATTCCTGGACCTTGATAGATCATTTTGCGATGTCCATCGGGATACCAGTCATAGATTCCGACTACTCCAGGAATGTTTTCTGCGATTGATCGAAACAGCGTCACGCTTTCGCTCAATTCTTTTTCAACCCTTCTTTTATTCTCTTTTTCCTGTTGCAATTCCAAAAATTTTTTGATGGAAGGAACAAGATGAGCCAGATGATCTTTTTTCACAAAATCCCAAGCACCATCACGAGCGACATTAGCAGCAACTATATCATCTAAAGAACCCGTTATTAAAATAAATGGAATTTCGAACTTAGATTCTTTCAAAATCTTTAAAGCTTCAAAACCAGTAAATTGAGGCAAGGAATAATCAGCTAGAATAATCTGTGGATGAAATTCATACAAAGCTGTTTGATATTGATTTTTATCTGATACTATCTGATAGACCAAATTGAAATTTTCTTTTTCGATCGTATTGATAATCAATTCTGCGTCAAATTCATTATCTTCTAAGATCAGAACTCTTAATTCCTTTTTCATATTTTCCTCTTATTTTTTTATATCTGGTTATGAAAGTTTTTGTTTCTTGCTTGTCAATACTTAATTCTTGGAATTTCCTGGATTGTGAAATCATTTGCTTTGTTTGAAAAAAATTAAAGATAGAAATGACCACCAATCCTTACTGAGTAGAAATTAAATAAAATTATTTCCAGATCAAACACAGATTTACCTTTTCAATTTTTTTAGCCTAAATCAAATCTGACATTCTTTGCTTATTAATTTTCCTCCCAATAATAAATTTTTTAATTTGTTGGAAAAATAGACATCTATTCGATTATACAAAGATAATTACTTTTTTTTCTGTTCAAAAGTCAAAAGTTTAAATTATTGACAGAAAGATGATAAAATTAGATTTTTCAAAAAAAATGAGGATTCTATGTCATATTTGGTTTTAGCTAGAAAGTATCGACCGCAAACCTTCGATGAAGTATATGCGCAAGAGCATATCACAAAAGTATTGCGAAATACGATCGAACTTGATCGCACGGCGCATGCCTATTTATTTACAGGACCGCGCGGTGTGGGAAAAACTTCGATGGCTCGCATCTTCGCAAAAAGCTTGAATTGTTTGGAAAATGGGCCAACGATCACGCCTTGCAATAAATGTCAAAATTGTGTAGAGATCAAGCAGGGAAATTCTTCTGATGTGATCGAGATCGACGGTGCTTCCAACACAGGCGTAAATGATATTCGTGATCTGCAAAAGGAATTGATGTATTCTCCCAGCAATTCAAATTATAAAATTTACATAATCGATGAAGTCCACATGCTTTCCAAAAGTGCGTTTAATGCTCTTTTAAAAACTTTGGAAGAACCTCCAGAAAGAGTGATCTTCATTTTTGCAACGACTGAACCACACAAAGTTTTACCAACGATCATTTCTCGATGTCAGCGCTTCGATTTTCGTCGCATACCAATCGAATCTATCATTTCCCGTTTAAAAGATATCTGTCAAAAAGAAAAGATCACAGCTGATGACGAATCACTTTTCCTGATCGCAAAAAAAGCAGATGGCAGTATGCGCGATGCACAATCATTGATGGATCAGATTTTAGCTTATGGAAAAGAAAAGATCAATCATAGTGACGTCTTATCCATTTTCGGAATTGTTCCCGACGATATTTTTGCTGGGATCATGGAAAATATTGCGAATAAAAACGCTGGAAAACTGATAGATTATTTACATAAGATCGTCGAAAAAGGCAATGATCTGGAAGAATTCATTAACGGTCTTCTGGAATTTGTGCGTAATTTATTGCTTTTGAAAATTGGATTAGAGATAAAAGTTTTTTCCCAATCTCAACAAAATAAGATGGAAGAAATCCACAGTAAATTCAGTGAAAATGATCTGCTCTATTTAATTCAACTTCTGATCAAAACAAAAACTGATCTCAAAAATAGTGATAATCCGATCTTGATAATTGAAATGGCATTTGTGAAAATATCGCGTTTGAAAGAGCTTGAACCTCTGGAAAAAATTTTTCAAGAGTTAGATAAAAACCCTTCAACAGAAGAACTGATAGAAAAAGATAGAATCAAAGAGAAAGATCATTCTCCCAAATTAGCAAAGCAAATCATCCGCGAAACAAAACCGAAAAACCAGAGAAAAAAAGTCGAGAATATCACTCAAGAAGTCTGGGAAGATTCGAAAAATGAACTTTCTGCAAGAATGAAAGCTTCAGATATGATCCTGGCAAATTATTTTCTGGGATCGAAATTGCAACAAATAACCAATAATACAATTACGCTTTCTGTTCAATCGCAATTAGCTTTTGATATTCTGGAATCGAAACAAAATTTCATTGAACATGAAGTTAGCGATTTTTTTCAAACAAAAGTTCATTTAATTTTCAAATTGATCAAAAAACAAAATAAAAAGATCATCAATAATCCTAATTTGGAAGACATCAAAAAAGAATCTCCCGTGGTAGCTGAATTCATTGAAAAAACCGATTCCGTGATCGAATAAATGATTCTATTAAGTAGCATCTATTTCCTTCTGATCATTGCTTTCACGATTGGCATTTTACAAATTCATCACGCAAAGAATAAAAATATCCAAAATATTTCTGTCATCATCGCTGCGCGCAATGAAGAAAAATTTCTTCCTGGATTATTAGCAAAACTTATTCAGCAAAATTATCCTGTCGATAAATTTGAGATCATTATCGCTGATGACCGTTCGACCGATCGCACAGCAAAGATCGTTCATGATTTCCAGCAAAAATTTCCCAACATAAAATATTTGCATATCGAAAAAGAAAATCCTCATTTGCTGGGAAAAAAGGGAGCTTTACAAAAAGCTATCGAATCGGCTTCGAATGAAATTTTGGCTTTCACTGATGCAGATTGTCTTCCCTCCAAAAATTGGCTGCGAGAGATCAATCTTCATTTCACAAAAAATATTGATTATCTTGCTGGATATTCACCTTTATTATTATCTCCCTCCTTTTTTTTCTATCTGAAAAATCTCGAACGCGCTTCTCATTTTGCGGTGGTGGCTGGAAGCATTGGCCTTGGCTGGCTGATCACGTCTTCTGCACGCAATATCGCCTATCGAAAAAGTGTTTTCCAGAAAAGCGAGGGATTTTCTGAAATCGGTCACATTCGATCTGGTGATGACGATCTGCTTTTGCAGAAAATGGCAAAGAACATTCGAAAAGCAGGTTTTATCTTTTCAAAAGATGCAATAGTTCCATCGCGAGATAAAGAAAATAAAAAAGAAATGCTCGATTTGGAAAGCCGCCGTGCTTCCAAATGGAAATATTACCCTCTTTCCGTTCAATTAATGACGCTTTTCATATTCCTTTATTATTTGATTTTTGCCACATATTTTCTTATTCATTTATTCAAGCTGGACTTTTCATCAATTTTTTGGCTCAATCTTTTTTTGAAAATTGGAAGTGAATTTTTGCTGCTGATGACGTTTCTTTCCAAGACACACAAACTCAGGTATTTAGCTTTTTTCCCGCTGGCGGAACTGTTTTACATTCCCTATTTTATCTTTTTTGGATTGAAAGGAACATTTGGGAAATATCGATGGAAAAATTGAAAAAGCTTTATCAAACGGAATTGCATCGATTTGCGCAACAGAAAAAAAAGATCAGACGATTATGGAATATTTCAGAAAAAACAGCAGAATTGCTCTATTTTTTCGTTTTATTCAAAACTCCAGATAAAATTTTGGAGATCGGAACATCTAACGGATATTCGACCTTTTGGCTATCGCTCGCTGCAGAGAAGATCAAAGCAAAAATTATTTCGATCGAAATTGATGACACAAGATTTGCGCTGGCGAAAGAAAATCTGCAGCAGAGAAAGAATGTCGAATTACTCAAAGGAAATGCTTTAGAACTCATTCCAACACTAAAATCTGAATTTGAGCTGATCTTCATCGATGCTGGAAAAATCGATTATATCAAATATTTACAATTGTTGTTTCCAAAAATGAAAGATAATTCTCTGATCATTGCAGACAACGTGATCTCTCACAAAAATACGGTGAAAGAATATCTTGACTTTATCAAGAGTGATCCAGGTTTTTTGACTATGACTCTGCCTTTTGCGGCAGGATTGGAAATTTCGATATTCAAAAGGGAGAAGTAAATGAATCATCCGATCATAATTGGGATTTCAGGTGGAACAGGTTCTGGCAAAAGCACGATCACAGATGCAATACGGCGTCAAGTTCCAAACCCGATCACGATATTACCGCAGGATAGCTATTACAAAGATTTCAGCTATTTATCTCCAAAAGAAAGAGATAGACTAAATTTTGACCATCCGCAGACGTTTGACAATGATTTTTTTATCGAGCATATCAAAGCTTTAAAAAATTGGACAAGCATCGAAATGCCAGTCTATGATTTTAAAACACATCAACGCACAAACGAAACGATCACGAAAGAACCTACCAAATTGATCATTATCGAAGGCATCTTGATCTTTGAAAATCCAAAATTGCGCAAATTAATGGACATCAAGATCTTTGTGGATACAGACGCTGATGTTCGTATCTTGAGAAGGATCGAACGTGATATGGAAGAACGCGGTAGAACGCTGCGATCTATCATCGAGCAATATCGCAAAACTGTTCGTCCGATGCACAATGAATTCGTCGAACCGAGCAAAAGATTTGCCAATGTGATCATTCCTGAAGGTGGACAAAATGAAGTGGGAATTGATATGCTGGTGGCAAAAATAAATCAAATTATGGTTTAATTTTACTTGCCTGAAATTTGAAATATTTTAGAAAGTGAAATAATGAAAAATTGGAGGTTTTATGAAGAAACATTGTTTGATAATATTTTTTTTGATGACGATTATTTTGATCTGGTCGCAAGATCAGGTGACGATTTACAACAACGATTTTTCGCTGGTGCGCACATTTTTGGATCTGAAATTGGAAAAAGGATTGCAGGATTTTTATCTTGATGATATTCCATCCACGATCGAAGCAAATTCGGTCATCATCAATCCACAAAAAAATAAATTCTCGATCTTTGCTCAAAACTATGAATATGATCTGGCAAATACAGAAAAGATATTGCAAAAATATATCGGCAAAGAATTTAAGATCAAAACAAAATCAGATGAATTTTTTAGTGGAATTTTGCAATTCACTGACGGCAAAACGATCGGCTTGATCGATGATGCTACAAAAGAACTGATCTTGATCAATCGCAACGAGATCCAGAATATTAATTTGGCGGAATTGCCCGAAAATTTCTTCTTGAAACCAACTTTGCACTGGCGCTTAAATGCTCCCAAAAAAGATTCCTATCCAACTGAATTTTCCTATCTTTGTTCAGGAATGGAATGGGAAGTTACTTACAACGCTGTCTGGAATGATGAAGCAGAAGAATTAGTGCTCAATAGCTGGGTTACGATCGAAAACAGAACGGGAAAAGCTTTCTCTGAAGTGAAATTGAAATTAATGGCTGGCGATGTGCAAAAATATCAAAAAATGCAATCTCGCGGACATTATGATCTACTTTCTGTAGAAAGAGCTGTGTCTGGTGGTTCAGAAGCTAAATTTGAAGAAAAAGCCTTTCATGATTTTCATTTATACACGTTGAGCGAAAAAGTTTCCATCAATAACAAACAAACGAAGCAGCTGCGTCTTTTTCCCACCAAAGAGATCAAAGCAAACGCTCGTTATGAGTATGTGACAAACTCCAAGAAAGTAAAAAGTCAGATCGAGTTTGTGAATTCTGAAAAAAATGAATTGGGTATTCCTCTACCGCAGGGAATCGTGAAAGTCTATAAACAAGATGTGGAAGATGATCTGTTAGAATTCATCGGTGAAGATCGGATTAATCACACGCCGCGCAAAGAAGAGGTGACGCTGACGACAGGTTCTGCTTTTGACATTGTAGCAGAAACCAAAGAGCTAGACGTCCGCAAGCCAGCAAAACGCATCAAAGAAACCGATATGAAAGTTATCCTGAAAAATCGTTCCCAACAAGATAAGACGATAACAGTCTTGCATTCGCTTTATGGAGATTGGACGATTTTTGATGAAAGCCAGAGCTATAAGAAAGAATCTGCTAATAAGATCGAATTTGAGATCAATGTGAAAGCAGGAGCAGAAGAAGAAATATCCTGGACACAAAGAATTAATTATTAGGGAGAAAAAATGGCAATGCAACTAATCCAATTTGATGAATTATTGAAAAGTCTTCATCAAGAAAGACCTTTAGAAGAAAATTTGAGTAAGATCATTCGTGAGATCGAAAATGAATTTTCCTTTTTGAGCTTGGGAATTTTTTTGAAAGTGCCAAAATCAGAGATTTACCGTCTGAAAATCTCGCGGAATATCAGCCATAAATTTGCAAAGAATACGATTTTCACGAAAGGCGATCCTCTCATCGATGAACTGCTTGATTTCAAAATGCTCATCCTGGATGCACCGGGTAGATATATGATGGAGCACGAATACAAGCAATTAGTTATCATACCGATTTTCCAGAACAATGAGCTTTTAGGATTTCTTTTCATCAATAAAAAAGAAAGTAATTTCAATAGTGAAGAATTGACCCACCTCAGCATATTTTCATCGATAATTTCCTTTACCGTAAATACTTACGTTTTGGAATCTAAAATGGATCATCAATACAAGGAATTTGAATTGACCCGCGTCTATTCCTACCAAGCTTTCTTATCAAAAGCAAATTCAATGTTCTCACTTTTACTACGCTATCAGCGCGATCTCACGATCTCTGTCATCAAGATCGGAAATTTTGACAAGGTCATCCGCACTATCGGCGAACAAGAAACAAATGTTCTGATAAATGATATTTCGCGCAATATGGCGAATAATTTACGCGAAACTGATCTCATCGGGAAATTACACAAAGACACGCTCGCGATCGTGATGCCAGAAACTTCCGAAAAAAATGCGATCATTTCTCTGAAAAGAATTAAAAAAACGATCGACAGCATAAGTAAATGCAAAGTTTGCAAAATAGGTTATGGCGTTTGTAGCAAGGATGATTCGATTTCCACAGTGGACCAATTAATCGCCAAAGCAGAACAAGCAGCAGTTAATTCAGTCCGCATAAGAAATGAGAAGATCATGAGTTGCGAATAAAAAATGATTACAGAGATCGGAGTTCAGATCAAACAGGTATTCTGATGGAATTGAAAAAAGATATAAATTTCTTTGGTGTTTTCAGCGTTGCTTCCGGAGCGATGATCAGTTCTGGAATCTTTATTCTGCCAGGTTTGGCTTTTGCCCGAGTGGGTGCACCTTTGTTCATTTCCTACTTCATCGCTGGATTTCTCGGACTGCTGGGAATTTTCAGCGTGATCGAATTGGCTACTGCAATGCCCAAAGCCGGTGGAGATTACTTTTTTATCAATAAAACCTTCGGACCTTTTTTGGGAACAATTTCTGGAGTTCTTGGCTGGTTTGCACTTTCCTTGAAAAGTGCTTTTGCAATTTTTGGTATTGCAGAGATCATTTATCTTTACACAAACATCAATCCTTTAATTTCTGGTTTTTTTCTCTGTGCCTTTTTTGTTTGGCTGAATCTTATTGGAGTAAAGGAATCTGTCACATTTCAAGTTATATTAGTCGTGGGTTTGTTATCAATTATCGTTTTCTATATTCTTTTCGGTCTGGGAAATATTGAAATGGCAAATTTTAAGCCTTTTCTTTCTTCCGATTGGAATCAAATCCTGATCACTGCAGGCTTTGTTTTTGTTTCTTTCGGCGGATTATTGAACGTTGCTAATATTTCTGAAGAAGTTGTGAATCCCAAAAAGAATATTCCCCTCGGAATTATTACTTCGGTCATCGTTGTTGGATTGTTATACACGCTTATCACTTTTGTCATCACGGGAACTTTGCAAGCCAATGTATTCAGTGAATCCAGCACGCCGGTAGCAGATTCAGCTCAAATATTTCTGGGAAATCCCGGTTATTTTTTGATACTTTTGGCATCAATGTTAGCTTTTTTCACAACAGCGAATGCTGGTATCATGTCGGCTTCTCGCTATCCTCTTGCCCTTAGCCGTGACAAGCTAATTTCCCGGAAAATTTCATTTATAGATCGAAAATATAATACACCGATCATGGCGATAATCATCACAGGAATTGTGATCTATCTCTCGCTGCTATTGCCAATAGAAATGCTTGTGAAAGCAGCTTCCACCGTAATCCTCACATCTTATGTGCTCACAAATATCTCTGTGATAATTTTGCGAGAAAGCAGACTGACAACCTATAAACCTACTTTCAAAGCACCCTTTTATCCGTGGCTTCAGATATTTTGTATTATACTATTCACCTTTTTTATCATCGATCTTGGTGCAGAAGCGATCGAGATCAGCCTGCTTCTGTTAATTATTGGTGTTGTTATCTATTATTTTTATGGACGCAAACTGAGTAACCGCGAATCAGCTCTTCTACATCTAATGAAAAAAATCGTGGATAAAAAATTGATCGGTAACAATTTGGAAGATGAATTGCGAGATATTCTTGTGCAAAGAGAAAATATACAACAGGATAATTTCGATGAATTGATCAAACAAGCAAAAATCATCGATTGTGAAAAAGCTGAAACATTTCATCAATTGCTCAAGAGGATCAGCTTTGATCTGGCTAATGAATTGGATATGCAGGAAGAAGAACTGATAAAACTGTTTCTGGATAGGCAAACTGATTTTAACGCAGCAATTTCAGATTTTCTGGCGATCCCACATATCATTTTAGACGGTGAAGATAAAATGTTCATGAGGATCATCAGGAGCAAAGAAGGCATCAAATTCACCGAAAAAGAAAATAGCGTCAAAGCTGTATTTCTACTCGGTGGTTCGAGAGATAAAAGACTACTTCATCTGAAAACTATCGCTTCCATCGCAACTTTGGTAGGGCAAGAAGAATTTCGTAAAGAATGGCTAAATGCAGAAAATATCGGAGAATTAAAGAACATTTTACTATTAAACCAACGTAAAAGATTTTATTGATCATAAGGTTTTCACTTAACTCTATATTTGCATAGGAGATACGATGATGAAAATTATATTTTATCTTGTTTTGTTATTAATTATGTCCGAATTAAATTGCGTTTATCATAAGATCGGCAATTATTCGGATTTTGATAATATCTACAAAATTGCAGTTCAAGGAAATCGTGCTTATCTTTTAGGTGAAGAACAGGACTTGGTCATCCTCGATATTTCTGTTCCCAACACACCCCTCTTTTTAGGAAGTTGCGATATTAATGATCCGCACGATCTAGCTATATCAGGCCGAATTCTCTACGTCTCAACCGACGATAATATCTTGATCTTCGATATTGGTAACCCGCAATTTCCCACAATATTAAGCTCTATTTCCTTCGAAGATAATTGGGGCAAGATCAAAATTCATGACAGCATCCTTTATGCCCAAAAAGACCTTGATGAAATGTATATGTTTGATATTAATTATCCAGAAACTCCGATCTTTCTCAATTCCTTCGACTTCGCCTCATACATATATGATTTTGCCATCGAAAATGATATCGTCTTTATAACCGATTATTCTCAACAATACATAAAGATCGTCGATGTGAGCGAACCGACAGTTCCAATCTTGTTAAGCGAATATGAAACGCGTGGAGATGCACTCGGTATTTTTGCCTGTGATGATCTGGTTTATTTTTCCGATTCTGCCAGCGGTTTGGTTTTGATGAATGTGCAATCGCCTCAAGCTCCACAAATTATCAATAACTATCCTCTTTTGAGAGATTTTAAAAAATTAATCGTCCGGAATAACATTGTCTTTGCTTTGAATAAATATCTAGGTTTTTTTGCCATAGATTTTTCTGATCATTCTAATCCAAGGTTGTTAGGTGAATATGACAGTTTCTATAATACTTTAGATTTTGCTTTACTGGAAGATTATTTCTTTCTAGCAGATGAAGAAGCGGGAATGCAGATCATCGATATCAGCGAGCCAGAAAATTTCAATATGCTCCACAAATTCCCGCTCGAAGCACAAGTTATCCGGATCAAAAATGATTTTCTGATTAATTCTGGCGGTGGTTTGCAAGTTTTTGATTTTACCGATCCTTATGAACCGGAATTATTAGGGATTAATTATTATGCTTTCCAGAAAAATTTTGTCATACGAGAAAATCATATTTTCGGAGCACATTTTTCTAATTATGGAAATTCCAGCTTGCAGATCATTGATATCACCATTCCCACCATTCCTACAATTGCAGCAACTTGTGAATTGTCACAAACAGTGAACGATATTGTGATCAATGGAGATAAAGCTTATCTGAGCGCAGCGGAAGAAGGCATTCACATTGTTGATATCAGCGATCCTGAAGAACCTCTCTGGGAAAGCACCTACAACACACCAGATAGAGCAAAAAAAGTCGCTTATTTCGAAGATAAATTGTATGTTGCTGATGGATTCAGTGGCGTGCGGATACTTGACGTCAGCATTCCAACAAATCCAACTTCTCTGGGAAGCTATAATCAGCTAAGCTCTGCAGTTTCCATTGCAGTCAAAGATACGATCGCTGCGATTTTGGAAAAGAATTCAGAAATCCATCTTGTCAATGTTTCTGATCCTCAATCAACAAATAAGCTCAGCACGATATTTCCGCATTCTGATTCTGATTTGAACAGCGAAATGAAAATAATCGAAAAGTATCTTATCATACAGGATAAAGCCTGGAATGAATTGCTGATATATGACATTTCTGTGCCACAATATCCCGAATGTGTTTTATCTTATCGCTGGAATCAAAGAGCTGATACTTTTGATCTTGATGGAGAATATCTCGTGAGTGGAAATCAACATAATTTTATGGTTCATCGTTTTGACATTCCGACAACAGCAGATGATCAGGTAATTAAACCTAGCACAGATCAGTTATGTAATTATCCAAATCCTTTCAATCCATCAACAACTATATCTTTTTCTCTC
>JAGYMQ010000129.1 GCA_018400535.1 Candidatus Cloacimonadota bacterium | reverse complement strand
AGTCCCAATATTAATATGGGGCTTCTTTCTCTCAAATTTTGCTTTAGCCATTTTTCCTCCTAAAACATAAAAGAACTACAAACCAGGTTTACTGGTTTTGTTTTACAGCAGTTGTGATAAATTTACTGCCACATTTTTTGAATGAGTTGCCAAATTCAAATCGAAGGTTTTTCTGTCAAATTTTTTTTAAATAAATTGTATTTTTTTTTATTATAAGAAGTTAACTATGAGTGGAGTTGACTCATATTTACTGTTGATAAAAGATATTTATAAAATCATTTGCATCAGAATCCATAGCCCAAAGTGAATAAATTCACATAACCCAAATCACCATAAGATATTAGGCCATAATCCAATTTCATTTTGTATCTTGTGAGTTCCAGGCCCAATCCAAAAGAAAATCCAGAAAGCCATTCGTTGTCTCCTCTCGCTTTCCAATCCGAAGCATTTGATTTGTAGCCTGTTCGCAGAGAAAAAATTGGATGCACTTGATATTCGACGCCGATCCGAGCAGAAAATTCATTATCGAGAGGTTTATACGCATCCACTAACACATATAACTTTTCATCAGGATGATAATTGAAACCTACGTTCACCGTGCGTGGCAATTTTTCTTCATATTCTTCTTCTGTGTAGTAAGAAAGCTGTTTTCCAAAATTTCTCAGCACGATTCCAACTTTTACATTTTCATGAGTGGTTTGATGCAAGATCCCCAGATCAAAAGCAATAGCTGAAGCACTTTGCTTATCAAGTGTTTCGTGGAGATATTTTGCATTGATAGCAACATCCAAATTATCTAACACTTTTCGAGCAATGCTCAACCCACCAACAAAACTATTTGCGCCAAACGTGCCATCGGTTCCAGCATAATTCCCCCATTCATCTTCCAATGTCCTTTCTTCAGAAGCAGATAAACCTTTGGTGAAAATGCTCAATACGGCATCATTTCGCAGAAAAGAATATACTGCCGCACCACAATGCACATCCATAATATATGACATATAGGTTACAGAAGCTTGAGAACTCTTTATTCCAGCCAAACCAGCTGGATTGTAAAAAACGCCATCTACCTCATTAGTCATTCCCGTGTAAGCATTTGCCAGAGCGGCTGCGCGAGCAGAATATTTCATCTTTAAGAAGGCAAAACCGCTTGTCCCTGCTTCATCGGGAATTGCTGTCAAAGGGACAATCATCAAAAAGATCATTGCGAGAAGAGTTAATTCATATTTCATTTTCAATTCCTTTTAGAATCTGATAGATTTCATTTACATCATCACATTTTAATAATCGATCACGATTATGTTCATCGTGAAAAAAATTCGAGATATTACTCAGAAGCTGCTGATATTCTTTGTGCATTGATTCTGGAACCGCGATCATAAATATGATCTTTACCGGTTTGGAATCAATAGTGTCGAATTCAAGTTCATTGTCAAGCAGATAAACTGCAACTTTTAATTTTCGGACAGAATCAGTGCGAGCGTGAGGAATAGCAATATTATTTCCAATTCCAGTTGACATCGTTTTTTCTCTTTCCAAAATAGCTGTCAGGAACTTTTGCTGAGAAACAATGATCTCTTTTTTAAAAAGGAAATCAACCATTTCCTGCAGACAACTTTTCTTATCAAGAGCATAATAGCCCAATTTGACCAATTCTGGTGAAAATATTTTCATAATAATTTTATAAATCCTTAAAAAAAGCTAACTAATACGAACCGAACTGATAGTCATTAATTTTCTTGACTTGCTATAGTCAATTTTTTTTTTGTATTGGATTATGTAAGAAAAAAATGATATACAGGGGTTTTTTATGACAAAAAAATTGACTATGATCTTTTTGTCCTTGCTTGTTTTTGTTTTTGCAAGCTGGGCAAATATTCCGAAAGAGACAATTATCGCAGAATTTGGAGATGGTAATATCACAATAGGAGAGCTCAATGATCGGATCGAAAAAATTCCGCCTATGTATAGATCACGCTATAATTCCGAAGAAGGTAAAAGACAACTTCTGGATATGATGTGCATCGAAGAGCTTTTCTTTTTGGAAGCAATGAATTTGGATGTGGAAGAAGATAGCCGCTATTTAGGCAGGATCAATAATGAGATCCGCAGTGTTTATATGAAATATTACAAGGAAGACCTTTCCAAAGATATTGAATTAACTTCTGATGAGAAAAAAGCCTATTTCAATGAACATCCTGAACAATTCAAAGATAAAACCTATGAAGATTCTGAAGCATTGATCGAAAGACGAATGAAACCGCAAAAGGAAAAAGAGATCTATGAAAACAGGAAGCAAAATCTGATATCCAAATTTGACGTGCAATTGATCGACGAAAATCTGGAAAAATTTGATCTGGAAGATATGGAAGAAAATTTGAAACAAAGTGAACTTCCTATCATCACCAGCAATCTCGAAGAAATGAACAAAGATATGGCTGATCTTGTCGAACTTTATGAAATTTTACCAGATCGCAATCGACAGGCGATCAAAACAATCTCTGACCTGAAAACCTATTTGCAAAATCTAATCGAGCTAGACGTTTTTTATTATGATGCCAAAGAACAAAATTATCAAGATCATCAACAGGTGAAAGCAGATATCAAACAAATTGAGAAAAATTTAAAATTGCGCACAGCTTACAATAAATTGGTCGTCGATGCCATCGATCTGGATGATGAATCCTTGCGCAAATATTATGACGACAATATCGATCAATTCAGCTCTCGCCCCTATCGCAAGATCCAAGCTTTTGTCTTTCAAACCGAAAAAACTGCGAAAAAAAATCTGCAAGAAGCCAAAAAATTGATCAACAAAAATGATTATCCTGAATTGATCAAACTTGTTCAAGAAAATTCTACGCTCACAAAAGATAATGGAATTTTAGATCATATTTATCAAAATGACATCATTCCTGGCATCGGAAAAGATAAAGCATACTCTAACAAAATTTGGGAAGCTCCAGCTGATTCCACACAATTGAGCTCGGTTTTCAAAAATTCCAAAGATGAATATCTTTTCTTCCGGATCTTGGAAGATCATCCACAAGAACCACAACCCTTTGAAAACATCAAGAATCAAATAAAATCTACGTTGTTGAAAGAAGAACAAAAAGAGAAATATCAAGAAGTGTCTGAAGAATTAAAAAATAAATATGACCTGAAAACTTATCCAGAAAGGATGATCCAAAAATTGACGGTCAAAGAATATTTTGATAAGGCAGAAGCAGCTCAGAAAAAGAAACGTTTTTTGGATGCGATCCACTATTATGAACAGGTGATAAAATTTTATCCGAATGGCGTGGATGATTACAAAGCTGTTTTTATGAAAGGATTTCTGTATGCTGAAGAATTGAACAACAATGACGAAGCACTTTCAGCTTTCAGAAAAGTGATCAATGAATTTGAAGAAGGAGAATTGCACGAATCAGCGCAATTTATGATCGATGAATTGGAAGGAAAATCCAGTTATCCAACCAATCTAGAAAACTAAAAAAAGGAGAAAAAATGTTTTATTCGGGAGAGCAATTAAAAAAAGTTTTTCTTAAAGCCAAAAAAGAAAGATTCGGTATCATTGCTTCCAACGTTGTTTTTGATGCGCAAATCCGCGGCATCTTGCAAGGTTATGAAGCACAAAAGTCAGACGGCCTTTTGCAAATGAGCTCTGGCGCAGTCAAATATGCCGCCGGCACAACGAAAAATATGGAAACTGGAGCGAAGGTGATATCTGCACTCATCAAAATTTTAGCTGCACAATACAACAATTCCGGCGTTGGACTACACATCGATCATGCAACACCAAATTATTTTGATTTTGTGGTCTATTGCATCGAAAATGATCTGGTTTCCTCTGTGATGATCGATGCTTCCAAAGAAGATTTTGCCGAAAATATCCGTATTTCTTCAGAAGTGGTGAAAGTGGCACACAAATACGGCGTGCTCGTCGAAGGAGAGATCGGTTATATCAAAGGAACTGAAGATGAGATCGTTTCCGATGATGAACTTTATACGCAACCGGAAGAAGCCTTGGAATATGTGAAAAAAACCAACGTCGATCTTTTTGCCGCTTCAGTTGGCACAAATCACGGCGTCACAAAAGGCGCAAAAGTGAAACTGCGTTTAGATCTGATCAAAGAGATCGATGAGCTTCTAATTAAAAATAATTTGGAGCGCGGGATCGTGTTGCACGGAGCTTCTGGTCTCACTGCAAAACAGCAAACCGATGCGATCAAAAATGGCGTGGTCAAGATCAATAAAGACACACATTACCAGATGGATTTTGCGCGCGAAGTCCAGGCATATTGGGAAAAGGAAAAAGACTCCATCAAAAAACCTGATAATGTTTCTGAAGATGATTATACGCCGGATAAAAAACGGTTTGATCCCCGCAAATGGGTGATAAAGAGTGAATTAGCAATTCAACAATCAGTCGAAGAACTGGTTCAAATCACTGGCAGTGCCAATAATTCAATCTTATTATAAGGAGGAAGAATGAAAAATATCGCGATCAATGGTTTCGGCAGAATTGGAAGATTGGTTTTTCGCCGATTGATGCAAAAACAAGAATTCAACGTCGTGGCGATCAATGACCTGATGGACATTCCCACATTGGCTCATCTCTTACAATATGATTCTGTTCACGGGAAATATGAAAAAAAAGTGACCGCTTTGGAAAATGGCATCAAAATAGGAGATAAAGAGATAAAAATATTCAAAGAAAAAGATCCTGAAAAATTGCCCTGGGCAAATTTGGATGTTCAAGTGGTCGTCGAATCCACCGGAATTTTTCGCAAAAAAGAAGGCGCTGCTAAACATCTCAAAGCCGGCGCACAAAAAGTGATCATTTCTGCTCCCGCCAAAGATGAAGTCGATGCTACAGTCGTTCTCGGCGTAAACCACAGCATTCTTAAACCTGAACACCAGATCATTTCCAACGCTTCCTGCACAACCAACTGCCTGGCTCCTGTAATGAAAGTGATGACAGATAATTTTGACGTCAGCTCCGCTTTTATGACCACAATTCATTCCTATACTATGGATCAAAATATTCTGGATTTCCCACACAAAGATCTGCGACGCGCCAGAGCAGCTGCTGTGAATATCGTTCCCACAACCACAGGCGCTGCCATTGCAACGGGAAAAGTCATTCCAAAATTACAAGGAAAAATTGATGGTATGGCTGTACGTGTTCCCACGCCAAATGGCTCTCTGGTCGATGTCACGATGACAATTGACCGCGAAACTTCTGACGATGAGATCAATCAAATGATGAAAAAAGCTGCTGAAAACGAATTGAAAGGAATTTTGGAATATACCGAGCTTCCTGTTGTTTCGACAGATATCATTGGCAATGCAGCTTCTTCAATATTTGATGCGCAAGTCACAAAAGTTAACGGTAATCTCGTGAAATTACTCAGCTGGTATGACAACGAATGGGGCTATTCCTGCCGTATAGTTGATCTAATAGATTTTATCGTCAATATGGAATAAGTATTGCTTCCTATCCAAAAAAAATAAGGAATTGCAAATAATGATAAAACTTTTTTGCACGATATTGATCTTATCTATATCTGTCTTTCTACTGGGAACTCAGAATATAGATAAGATCGTGCAATTTCGTGAGATTAGCTCACAAGCTCTCACTCGTGATTCTATATTGGTCGAATTTGAAAATTTTGAAAATGGATTGATCAGCTGGCAAACGAATGATCCAACTGATCCCGGTACTTTCTGGAACGTTACTTCTTTCAACGCCTTTGGTGATAGCGGAAGATCATGGCGTCTGGCAGATCCTAATATCCCACCTGATGGCGGTTATATGAACGGCTGGTATCAAGTTCTGGATACACCTGCGATCACTTTGCCAGATACTGACGATCTTCAGCTTTCCTTTTATCAAAAAAGAGCTATTGAAGCAATTGGTGGCGTTGATGATTTTGATGGCTGGGATGGATTTAACGTTCGTATCCGTCTGGCAGATGAAAATTATTCACAAGCAGAAATTCTGACAGATTGTGATCCTGCTTACAACAGCAACAGCCTTTATAGTTTCGGTGCGGAACATGGCGAAGATCCTGATGGCGTGCCTGGTATTCCCGGCTGGGGTGGATCGACAGATTGGACTTTCACCAACATTGGCATTCCACCAGTTTATCAAGGCGAATCTGTGATCATCAGTTTTGCCTTTGCTGCTGATCCAAATACAGACACGACATCCAATCCAGAATTCACCGGAATTTATCTTGATAATATCAACGTTGCGGAAGTTTTTTTTCACGATGGTGATCATTGGGGAGATTTCAACGGTTACACGAACACAGCAATAGGCGGTAACCTCTGGCATCTCGAAAATTCTACCACTGCTCCATCGCCTTCTCATTTTCTAGCTTGTTTCGATCCAGACAACAATTTATATAATTCAAATATGGAAAATTATATTTCTGGCTCGCTTTTCACATTGCCTGATTCTGGAATTATTTATTTTGATACAAAGATCAAAACAGAACTCGATGACGCCAATTTTCCTCAATGCGATTATTTCAGTATCGAAGTAAGTTATTTCGATGATGGAAATTGGACAAATTGGAATTCAATCTCCAATCCTTTGGGAGACCCAAATTTGGATAATGTCGTTTTCACCGGTTCGACAAACGGCTGGAGCAAATTTTCCGAAGGCTGGGCTGGATATAATGATCTTTCAATGTTAGCAGGAAAATCGATTAAATTACGTTTCGGATTTCATTCCAATGATTCTCTGAATTTTCGGGGAATTGCTTTAGATGACATTGCAATTTATAATGTTTCCTTCCCAAATTTACCTCCCACAAACCTCTGCGCAGATTTACAAATTTCTGATTATTCTGTGGATTTGTCCTGGAACGTAGATGGCTCTCATCCCGCTCTAAATTATTACATTTATCGAAAAGAACTAATGGAATACGTGCTGATCGATTCTGTTACATCAAAATATTATTCCGATCTTGATCCTTTTTTTGGACAGGAAAATTCTTATAAAGTATCCATTAACTATCCTGATGGTGAAACTGATCTTTCTTCGGCAACAATGATCTTTGTTCCCGAACAAACTGCTGATTTGATCTATTATGATGATCTTTCCTCTGAATCGGGATTGCCATTGCAAAATCTTCAATGTGCGGCAGTTCATTTCATTTCAAGCGGA
>JAGYMQ010000128.1 GCA_018400535.1 Candidatus Cloacimonadota bacterium | reverse complement strand
TGAGGCGCAGGCTATCAATGCGCAGGTAAAATGTAACGTGATAAATGTGTGATAAATAATCAAATAGGGAAAAAAACGTCCCGACCAAAAAAATAAACGCCGTTCACGGCGTTATCAAAAGGAGCATGATGAAAAGGAATTTGATTTTTTTTGTTATTTTATTTTCAATTGTTTTATTTGCCCAAAATGTGGATAATATCAAGCGAAAAATAGCTGCCATCCAATCTCAACCGGAAAAATATCATTTCGGTTTTGCTGAAGGTAAAGAACGAAAAACGACCGATCAAAAAGCTTTGGAAAATCTGATGAGCTCGATTTATGTTGTTGTCTCTTCAGAAATGACCTATTCCACCAGCGAAAATGCTGAAGGCAAAATCGATGACAATTTGGAAAAGAAATTGAATTCCTACACTTACGGACGCTTGCCGAATGTTCATCAACTCGTTTATAAGACCGGTCCGATCTTCCACATTCTGCGTTATCTTCCCAAAGATGATTATCAAAAGATCTTTGATAATAAAAAGATCGAGATCTGCGGTTTCTTGCGGGAAGCAGAAGAAAACCTGGAACTGAATCAATTGGGGAAGGCTTTTCGAAATTATTATCGTGCTGCTGTTGCCATCGAATCATTGCCGAAGGGCAACATTCTTTATAATAAGAAAAATTATAGTCCGGAAACGATCTTTGAATTGATCCGACATAGTGCTGAAAAGATCGAGATCGAAGTGGTTTCCAATAAATATGAATATCAAACGCGGTACATCGTGCTGGATTTTTCCTATCAAGAAAAACCTGTCTATGACCTTAATATCGAATATTATGATCTGCACGATTATATTCCACAGAAAACGAATTCCAATCTGTTGCAATTGGAACTTTATGGCGAAGAATATGAAGAATTTCCTGAACTGCTTTTGAAAATCGATCTGAAAGAGGAACTTTATAACAGCTACAGTGAACAGACGAAGATTATGGAGCGGCTTTTTGAATGTGAGGAATTAGAAGAATACCGCGAAATACCACTCAAGACGAAAAAAGTTGAAAAGGTAAAATCCAGAAATTATGAGATTTCGGAACTGAACATTGAATTGGAAAATAAAGCTAATTGTCGGGTCCTGGATAAATTTGCTCAAAATCTGATAAAATTGTTTTCTATGCTGGAATATGAATATCTTGATGATGAGACGATTTTCAGTGATAGCAAGATCGTGAAAAGAATGAAGAATGTGATTGATTATAACCACACGAAACTACTGGATTATCCGCAGAAAATTCAGATCAATAAAACGGATGTCGGTTGGGAAGCACGGCAGTTCGGCGTTTCGGTGAGCTGTGCCGATGCGCCTTCTCGCAATGAAACAGTCGTCATCGATTTTGATAATGAAGGAAATATCTATAACTTTTGTTACACGATAAATCCTTCCTTGCATCAGCTTTTTCAGGAACAGGGAATTGCCGCTGGTGATTGGGATTATCGTCAGATCGCGATAAAATTTTTGGAGAATTATAAAACATCTTACACGACGAAAAATATTGATGATGTGGAAATTCTTTATTCAGAAGACGCGATCATCATCACGGGGAAAGTTGTAAAACGCACAAAAGTTGATCATGAATTGGAAACAGATTTTTCTAAAGAGGAGATCATTTATTTCAAGAAAACGAAAAAGGAGCACATTGCCAGTCAGAAAAAGGTTTTTGAGGATAATGAATTCGTCTGGCTGCAATTTGACACATTCAATATCAGCGTTGCGCCGATAGATAGTATTTACGGAGTTTCGATGAAGCAAAATTATTTTTCTTCCACCTATCGGGATGAAGGTCATCTCTTTTTACTGATCGATTTTCGCGGAGAAAACCCACTCATTCGTGTGCGAAATTGGCAGCCCAGCGAATGGGATCTTTCCAAACAGATGAAGCTGGAGAATTTTCGTTTTTATTAAAATATTATAAAGATCGAAAGACAGCTTTTCCAGTTCAAAATGTTTAGAGCATTTTAAGTTCCGCAAAAAAAAGCCATCTCGAAAGATGGCTATATTTATTTTTTTTCTTCAAAACGATTCGGGTTAGCTTTTGTACTTTTCTTTTTTATCTGACCAGGTTTTGATCAAGTTTTTCATTTTCTTTACCTCCTGTTAAATTCTGGTTGAAGTAAAGCAGAGGCTGTGCCAAACTTACATTGATGTGCGTAACTGCTTATCTTACTGACAAATAAGACAATTTTCCTCTTTGAATGACCAGGATATATTTTTATCAAAATGATAAGATCTTACAGTTTCCTTTATCATTATCAGAAAATTTGATTATTTCAACAGCATCATTTTTCGGCTGGCAGCAGGTTGCCCATCTATCTGTAATTGATAGAAATAAACGCCACTGCTGACTGGCTTGTTATCGTCATCTCGTCCGTGCCAGACTATTGAATTCATCATCTGCGATGATGCAGCATTGTCACAGCCGATGCATTCCAAAGTGCGAATTTTCTGCCCTTTAACATTAAAAATCTCGATTCCGACTTTTTCTGTGTTCTCTGTGCTTTCTGTGGTGATAGAAAAAGAAATCGTTGTAGATGGATTGAAGGGATTTGGATAATTATTCAGCTTGAATTTCTCTGCAGCAATTGTATTTTCATCGGCATTTACCGGCGTGTAATCAATTTCCAGATAGGGATGCAGATATTCTTCAGAATGATCTTTAGAATAGAATTTACTCCATTTACTACCAGTTTCTGCGCGCATCAGAAGTCCATAATTTGCGATCGTTTTTTCATTCCAATTTTGCACAAGTTCTGTAACATCGATCTCGTGCCAGCCATCATAATTGAATCCATAAGATGACCAGATGTAGCTGTTGTATTGTGCGTGAGTATGCGGATCCCAGCTCGTTTCATCCCAATCTTCCGAAATTGCATAGAAATTTACGTTTGTCGTTCCGCCCATCGGACAGCCCATAAACCTGTTCAAATGCAGAATTGCACTGTTGATGATCTGATCTTCCAGCTCCGCCAGATCAAATTTGATCATAATGCGTTCAAAATGACCGGCTGGTGCAAATTCTGCTACCCAAAGTTCTGTGATCGTGGGCGGCAAAGTGGTGTGTTCCACATCGGTATACATATCATCGGTTGGAGTGAGATTGATCAAATCAGCATCGAGGCTAATTGCGATCGTTCCCAATATAATCGTAATAAACAGAATAGTTTTTTTCATGATCTCCTCCTGATTTTTTAAAATTCTGTTTGTAATCTAACGATCAATCTTCCTGCTTCTTCCGATTCGATATCGGAAACGAGAACAGGAAATTCATAATCAAATTTCAGTTTCGTGTGCTCTTCATCGAGTCCTATAGTTAATCCCAAAGTGAAAAAACTGGAAACGAAATCTTTCACTTTTATTTCTTCTTGTTGTTGTGTTTTTGGATCATCCCAATAAAATTGGTCGATATTTGCCAGTTTATTCCAGGATTGATATTTCAGATAAGGTTGGAAATATCTCAAACCGAATAAGTCAGATTGAATTTTGTAGGCAGTTTCAAGATAATAGGCATTCATGATGTTATCTTCTGGAAGAGAACTTTCATAAAATTCAGTTGCAGGATTGATCAAGATTGAATCGCGAACGATACTTTCCGTAAAACCTTTGCCGGAAAAATATTCGGCACGAAAAAAGATATTCTGGAAATCTATGTTTGTGCCAAATCCATAACGATAGCCGTCTTCATAGCTTTCGTCGTTCATTTTGCCAAAATCTTGTCTGACCAGATTATAAAAACCACCGATAGAAATACCTTTTAATGGTGTGTGAAAAATTATGCCGAGATTGCGGTCATATTCATCTGTATAGGAAGTTTCCGTGGGACCGTTCAAAATTCCCAACTGCGTTTTCAATCCCATATTTTTTCTAAAAGCGTGGTCAGTTTCCAAAACGAAGCCAGTCGGGTGGCATTGATTTTTGAAAGTATTCAAGGAAAAAGCTTTTTCTGCTGTGAGCACACCGACGCATTCGTCATGCATTTCAAAGCCGCGCATAACGTGGCCTTTCATCAAGCCAAATTTGATCTGCTCATTCAATTTGTAATAAATTCCAGCGTCCATTAACATAATGTTCAAACCATTTCCAGCTTCGCATGTCGCCATTCCGATCTCCACATTATAGAGAATTTTATCTTGGAATTCTCCTTCCGCTTCGATGACAGCGCTGCGCATAGTGAATTTATCTTGTGGAACAGAATAGCGCGTGACATTGTGAGGAGATGGAAGGGAATCGGTCACAAAGTCATCTTCACCGAAATAAGTTTCAGCTTGGATAACGATGCCTGTGTGGAATTCGGGTAATTCGAACTCAGCGCAGAGAAATGAGCTGAGGAAGAGGGTAATAAGAGTAAGCCAATAAATTTTCATAAGAACTCCTTTGTATTATATGCTACAGAGATTCATTCTCAATAATGTCGCAAAAAAATTTCCTTTTTTTTCATCAGGAATTTCTTTTGGAATATTGGATCAGGATCTCGGTTTGTTGCTGATTTAAGATTGAGATTCATATTCAATCACTTCAAAAAAAAATTATAACACCAGATTCATCAAGCCGCCAACGACCAAAGTGGCGATCACCATTATTAACATCGATTTGAACATATCCTTGATGCCCAGTTCTTTGATTAAAACTGTGAATGTGGCAATGCAGGGAAAATACATTGTGAGCACAACAGAAGCGATTACAAGCTGCTTCATGCTCATATTTAAAGGTCCGAGCATGCCGATAGCGACATCTTTACGTAAGAATCCGACAACTAAAGCTGCCACCGCATCTTTTGGTAAGCCCAAAATTCCGGTGATCAGCGGTTGGAATAATTTGCCCAAAAAGTCTATGATTCCAATTGTATAAAGGATATTAACAAAAAGTACACCCAGCAGCATGAAAGGAATAGCTTCGCGAATGAAATACCAGATACGCATCCATAATTTTTTGAAAAGAACTCGAAAGGCAGGAAGTCGGTATGGCGGGATTTCCACGAAGATCTCGGGACTTTCGCCTTTCATGATCTTGTTCAGGATGATACCCAGCAGCACCCAAACGATGAATAGTGTTCCGAACACCATAAAAAGTGCTTGTGCACCAAATTTTCCCACCAGGCCAAAAACCATTGCCAGTTGTGCAAAACAAGGAACTGCGATCGCCATCATCGTGGCAGCAATGAATCTTTCTTTGCGTGTTTCCAGAACGCGCGTCGCCATCGCACCTGGTACGTTGCATCCCAAACCAAGAAGCATGGGAACGATCGCCAATCCATGAATGCCGAATTTGTGCATAATATTATCGATCAGAACGCCGAGACGCGGAAGATAACCAGAATCTTCCAAAAAACTGAGGATGAAATAAAAAGCGATAATGTAGGGGAGGATCATTCCGATGGGAACAAAAAGACCAGTTGTGAACAGACCCATTGATTCTACAAAATCAATACCACCATCGACGAGTTTTCCCACGATCACATTATGGATCAAACCGCTGCTTCCTAAAAGAGCAGATAGCTTCATCATCAAAGGTGACCAAAGATTTTCGAACACTGGTTCCATAATATAACCGATGATAGATTCGCCAATGAAACGAATAATGGTGAAGGAAAGATACAAAATGAGCAGAGCTATGGGAATTCCCCAGAAATGATGAATAGAAATCTCGCCCAGTCTTTCTGCCAGCGTGTGATGTTTGTGATAGAGTTTTTGGACTTTCCCGATAATATCACCGATCGCCGTCCATTTCTCGGAAAATTCGTATTTACTTGCCTTCGCTTCTGTGATTCTGGAAACAAGATTTTTTATGCCTTCGCCTGTGATCCCTGTCGTGGGAATAACTGGCACGCCAAGGATCGTTTCCAATTTTTCTATTTCGATGGCAACTCCGGTATGCCTGGTCTCGTCCCACATATTCAAAGACAGAACCAGCGGAATTTTCTTTTTGATCAATTCCATTGTTAAAGAAAGATTACGCTCCAGATTTGTGGAATCTATGATGTTAACAAAAATGTTGTCAGGATCTTTACCAAATTCCTCGATCATCTGGGTTGCTACTTCTTCTGCTTTCGAAGTGGGAGATAAAGAGTAAGTTCCTGGCACATCCAGCACTTCGACTTTTTCCGAACCCAATCGCAGCTTTCCCTTTGTGTATTCCACTGTCGTTCCTGCATAGTTTGAAGCAACGACGTGGACGCCGGTCAAACGTGAGAAAATGACACTTTTTCCCACATTGGGGTTTCCAACGAGAATAATTTTTTTCATACCATTACTCCACATAAATTCTTTTTGCCATGCGATGTCCCAGCGCAATAGTTGTTTGTCCTACTTTTATTGTGATGGGACCGGCCATAACTTGAGCTGACATTTTTTTCACTTTAGAACCGATTCTGATCCCGAGCGATTCAGCTTTTTGGGCGAAATATTTTCCGCCGTGCATGCTGACGATTTTTGCTGATTCACCGATTTTGAGGTCGGCGAGTGATCTTTGATTCATATCGTCTCCTTTATTTGCTATTGAGATTCATTCTCTTCATTTAAATAAAAAAAATTCGCTATTCTGTTTTCTTCTGACATTCTTTACAAAGCCCACGAGCACCTAAATTGTATTCGCGAATCTTGAAATCATATTCCTTTGCCATGTCATTCAAAATATTTTCCAACTGTTTTAACTCAATCTCGATGATCTTACCGCAGCGATCGCAGATAAAATGGAGATGTTTTTCGTGTCCGTAAATATGTTCATAGCGGTCTTTGGCTTCGCAACGTAAAGATTGTTTTAGCAATCCAGCATCAATAAGAAGCGGCATTGTGCGGTAAATGGTGGCGCGTGAGACGTTAGAATGTTTCTCCCTGATCTGTTCAAAAAGTTCGTCCACTGTGAAATGATCATGATTTTGGAAAACTTCACGCAAAATGATCTTGCGAGGTCTGGTTAATTTCAGACTCTTTGAGACCAAAAAATCTTTAAAAATCTTCATTTCATTTTCCATAATCATTTTCTCTACTTTTCTTTTTACCTTAATTCAATTTTTGTGAGGCTGAAATTCTGTCAAGTTTTATGCAAATGAGTCTCAAAATTTAACTGTTCTTATCTTTTTGATTATAAAAAAATATCAGAATAGAGATAATGATAATCACTGTTCCGCCGATAATACTCCAAACATCTGGCATTTCCTGCCAGAGAAAAAAGCCGATGAATCCAGCAAAAATAATATTTGAATAATTATATATTGCGATCTCAGAAGCTTTTCCAAAACGATAGGCATAGGTCAAAGAAAATTGACCCACAGCAGCTGAAATACCGATCATCAAAAGATAGAACCATTGTAGAAGAGTGGGAGAGCGATAGCCAAAAATGAGAAATGGAGCTAAAAGCAACAATGACACAAAAGAGAAATAAAAGACAATCGTAGAAGGCTGTTCTCTGGTGCGCAAAAAACGAACAAGAGTATAGGTTCCGCCTGAAACTACAGCCGTGCCAAAACCAGCGAGAGCAGGATAGATGGAATAATCGAAGTGCGGCTTGATCACAAGTAATGCTGCCAGAAAGACGATTATCAAAGCTGGTATCTGCATTTTTGATATTTTTTCTTTGAGAAAGAGCGCAGCGAAGATCGTGACGAAGAAGGGAAATAATTTATGAAGAATCGCTGAATCTGCCAGCACCAAATTATTGACTGCATAGAAATACATCACCATGCCGAGAACGCCGAGAAAAGAGCGCAGAAAAAGATATTTTTGATTTTCTCTCTTGCCAAAAATTCTGCCTTTTTGCCGTCTGAGCGTGAAAAAACTGACGATTACTGCTACGATATTTCGGAAGAACACTTTTTCAAAAACAGGCAGATCGCCGGTCAATTTCACAAAAGCAGCAGCAAAGGCAAAAGCAAGAGAAGATATCGTCATCAAAGTAACTGCTTTAGTTTTGTCGGTCATCGCAACCTTTTTTCAGAAAATCACAAATATTTTTATTCGTTTTTTTCCAATTATGAAAACTGAAGAGAATGTTTATCAAGGCTGTAAAAAGTTTTTGATCGGAGATAGATGATCGTCTATTTGGAAGCTCAATCGATTATGATCGAGAATTTTACATTGTCGGTTTTATTTCCAAGCATGATCGTGTTTTCTTTTTTATCCAGACAGATCATTGCAGGATTATCTTTTTTAGCACCGATCCTGGTTCGATTTACAATTGTTCCCAATTTGCTACCTCGATCACAAAAATAATATTTTTCATCTTTTCTGATGATCTCAAAATGAGAACGAGAAACCGAATAGGGCGGTTTATCCAAAAGATAAAGGTTGTTTTTATGAAATAATTTATCGGTAGTTCTTTTTGTGAATCTGCCCACTCGAAAAGGGAAATTTTTGATCTCCATTTCTTCCATATTATTCAGAAGTCTTTTGGCTTTTGGTGTGTCAGCTCTCAACACAATGCCTTTTTCAAGGTGGGAAATTTGGATTTTTTCTTTATAACAATTCAGCTCTAACAATGTTGTTTCATAATAGCGGATCTTTTCGGCGATCGACTGAAATATCTGCTTTATCAATTGTAGGTCTGGATGAGAATTGATTGCATCAAAGATGCGCGGATTGACTTTTTCCAGCTCTACTTCACCGATTGCTTTTGCTTCAAATTCAATTGGTTTTTCCAGAATGAAATGTGTTTCGCCAAAAATTTCACCAGCAACTAAGGACGCATAAATTTTATTATCTTTGGAAAGTTCGACTTCTCCTTTTTTTATAATACAAATATATTCGAGATCTTCAGAGCTTTTTTTGATGATCTCACCATCTTTGAAATATTCAATTTTACGATTCTTCATCTTGCTTTTCCTTTAATTTTTTCCACCAATTCAGTCTTTTCTCGATTTCTTTCTCATAACCAAATCGTGATGGTTCGTAGTATTTTTTTTCCTTCATTTTATCCGGAAAATATTTCTGATTGCTAAAAGCATATTTTGTTCCATGATCGTAAATATATCTTTTCCCATAACCTATTTCTTTCATTAAATTGGTAGGTGCATTGCGAATGTGAAAAGGAACACCTAAATGACTTGTTTTTCTCGCGTCTTCTGCAGCTTTTTTGTAAGCTGTGTATAAGGCGTTACTTTTTGGAGCAGTTGCCAGATAAACTACTAGTTGCGCCAGTGCTGTATTTGCTTCTGGCATTCCTAAAAAGTGACAGGTTTCTTTCACTGCGATCGCTTGCGTAAGCGCATTTGGATCGGCAAGTCCCACATCTTCCGAAGCGAAACGCACCAATCTTCTTGCCACATACATCAGGTCTTCTCCCGATTCCAGCATTCTTGCCAGCCAATAAAGTCCAGCCTGTGGATCGCTACCGCGCAAAGATTTGTGTAAAGCAGAGATCACGTTGTAATGTTCTTCACGATTCTTATCATAGAACATTGCTTTTTGGCTGAGAGTTTTGGAAATAAGATCGACATCCAAATTTTTTTTTGTGGAAATATTTTGCTGCAAAATTTCCAGATAATTCAAAGCTTTACGAGCATCTCCGCCACAAAGCCTGGCCAGATAGGAAACTGCATTTTCGGTAAAATTCAGCTTTTTCCCCAATTTTGCTCTGCCCCGTTCGATGATCTTTTCGATGTCTTCATCGTTCAATTGTTCCAGGATAAAAACATTGCAGCGTGAGAGAAGAGCTGGAATTACTTCGAACGAGGGATTTTCTGTTGTTGCGCCGATCAAGATTATTGCTCCCGATTCGATGTGGTGAAGAAAAGCATCTTGCTGCGATTTATTGAAACGATGGATCTCATCAATGAAAAGAAGCGTGCTTTTATTTTGTGTTTGCAGATTATATTCAGCTTCTTTCATCACTTTTTTCACATCTTTGATGCTGGTCAGGACAGCGCTGAAAGAGATGAAGCGATTTTTAGTCTTTTTTTGAATAATCCGTGCGATGGTTGTTTTACCCGTTCCCGGCGGTCCCCACAAAATGAAAGAACTATAATTGTCTTTTATGATCATCGTGCGCAATTGCGAATTTTCTCGCAGCAATTTTTCTTGTCCGATCATCTCATCCAGATTTTCGGGTCTGATCTTTTCTGCTAACGGAATATTTGTCGGTTTTTTCTTATCTTCAAACAAGGATAATTGATCATTCAAAAAAAACTCCTTTTGAGCGAGACTCAATCAATAAAAGAAATTCAACGCTTGGGAAAGTATATTTATCTCAAAATGCAATGGATCATTCAATTCTGGAAGTTCGCCATCACAATAGATCGGTAATTTTTTTTTGGTTTCGATAGTAATTTTTTTGCTCTGTTTCAAATTTACTTCGGGCTCGCGAAGATGTTTGCCTTTGATCGCTGCAGGTAAAAGTTTCAGAATGCGTAATGTGTTGGTTTTCCCAATAAAACAGACATCCAGCAGGCCGTCATCGATCTTTGCTTCCGGTGTCAGAAAAAATCCTCCACCAGTAGATTTTCCGTTGCCGACCGAGATCAAAAGAAAATTGGAATTGAATTTATAATTGTCTAATATGATCTTTGCCTGAAATTCTTTACCGTCAAAAAGAGCACGCAGAACGCTAAAAAGATATCGTGGCAGACCGTTCAAATATCTTGTTTCATGGGAATATTTTGCCACCCGCGCATCAAACCCGATTCCGAGCGCATTGATGAAATAATTATCTTCAATTTTTCCCACATCGATCTTTGAGGAACGTCCACGCCCAAGGATATTCACACTACGTTCAATATTTCTGGGCAAACCAAAATTCACAGCAAAATCATTCCCACCTCCTTCTGGCAGCAGACCCAGACGGCATTGTCTCTTTTTTTCAGATTGCATGACACCGTTCACGACTTCGTTCAAAGTGCCATCTCCGCCTACTGCGATAATGTTAAAATAATCATCTTGCAGAGCTGCTTTTGCTAATTGTGTCGCATGCTTAGGAAATTTGGTCAATTCTATGTCATAAGTAAATTGGTGTTTTGTCAGCGAATGAACGAGCTGGTTAATTTTTTTTCCAGTTTTCCCACCTCCAGCTGTTGCATTGACGATGAAAAGCCACTTTGTTTTGACAGGAAAATTTTTGCTCATTTTCTGCCTTTTCGTTTTCGTTTCAAAATGAACACGAATTCACCTTTGGGCAATTCTTCTGTCATGATCTGCAATTCAGCTAAATTTCCCCAAAATATTTTTTCTTCGGGCTGCGTCAGTTTGTAAGCAAGGATCGCATCATTTTCTTTTCCCAGCACAGCGACCATATCGCGCAATATTTGCTTCAGGCGATAAGGTGTTTCCAAAAAAATGAGATCGTTACGACGCGGAAGATTTTGCAAAGCTTTTATCCGTTTCAGTTTATTTGCCGGCAAAAATCCGTAATATTGGAAACTGTTCAATTTCAGTCCACTTGCCATCAATGCCGCCATGATACTGGAAGCTCCAGGAATGGGCACGACCGTGATCCCGTGTTGGTGACATTGCCAGACCAGATCATTTCCTGGATCTGCGAATAGAGGCGTTCCGCCATCGCTGATGAGAGCTGCCGTTAGGTCTTCTTTCAGAAATCTATCCAACAAAATTGGCGTCGTCTTGTTCTCATTATGCTCGTTCAGATTCTGTAGAGGCTTTTTGATGCCGTATTGCTTCAATAATTTACTGCCTTCTTTGTATTCTTCGCAGATGACGAGATCGACATTTTTTAGTATTTTCAGCGCGCGCAGAGTGATATCATCAGAATTTCCGATTGGGGTGGCAACGACGTATAATTTACTATTTTTTAAGGACATAGACGATCTTTCCTTGATAATTTTTTTTATAATAGAAAAATAATCCGATTATTAAAAACACAAAAGTGGTGACCAATCCGATCAGGCTCAATTTCAGGCTCAAAGCATAAATTTCGGGAGCGAAAACCATTTTGATCTCGTGTTTTCCAGCAGGAACTTTAATGCCGCGCAGAATGTAATTTGCAGGATAAATCGGTGTTTCTTTCCCATCGATAAAAGCTTTCCAGCCAGCAGGATAATAGATCTCGCTGATCGTCAGAAAAGATGTCGAATCGTTTTCAGTCTTGAATTGTAATTCGTGCAGCGAAAATTTTTCCAGGCTGACTTTTGCATTTTTCGGTTGAGATACGCCAGCGATCTTTTCTTCCACAATTGCTGTTTTGGAAGGTTGGAATTCCTTTTGATTCAGTCTTTTCCAAATAATTTCCTTTTCCGAGATCAATTCAAGATCTTTCACGAACCAGGCGCGTGGAAGATAATCCAGATTTTCGTAAACCGTCAATTTTTGTTCTCTATCTCGTGCTCGATATTCCAGATTTTCCAAAGGCAGTTTTTGTCCAAAAAGCACATATTTTGCGTTCAGCATATTCACTATGTTCCAATTTATCGGGATGCGATTTTCCAATTCTGCATGCAAGCAATTTTCGATTATTTCTTGATAGCGCTGTAGCTTCGCACCGTGATAGCCGCCGATCGTTTGATTGTAATAAGCCCATTTATTCTGTCCAAATTCTGAACCGAGAGGATAAATGCGAAATTCTTCTTGATCTTCCAAAAAGAATTTATCAGCTGCTGATTTTTGATAGGATTTCTTTATCTCTTCTTGTGGCTGAAGATTTTGCAAAAATTTACTATTAACGATACTCAGATCGACGATTACCAGAATTCCCACGATGATCAGATAAAGTTTTTGACCAATTTTTCCCAAGCCAAAGAGATAAGTTGCTCCCCAGAAAATAATCAAAAAACTAAAAGCAATGTAGCCGCTTTTCATCAAAAGATCGTGTCTATTTTTTTTCAACTGTTCCAGATGCCGAGCAGCATAGCGCAAGCCTTCACTTCTTCCATAATGAGAAACGTATTGATCCTTTATTTTTGCCATTTCGCTGGCATTCGTGTATTTCATATTTTGGAAAACACCATCCAAAAAGATGAAGAGAATGATGATAGCAATTGACCCGAGAAGCATTTTTTTGCTCAAATTCTGGAATTTCTGATCTTTATTCTTGAACTTAACGATGATGACTTGCAATCCGTAGCCAGCCAGCACAACGATAGCAAATTGCAGCAAAATTAGGATCATTGACGGCACCCGGAATTTATTGAAATAGGGCAGATATTTCAGCAAGAAGTTGGAAAAGAGAGGAAAGTGTTTTCCAAAAGACATAAAGAGAGTAATTAAAGAAACAGTTCCCAGAATTTTAACCAGTCGTTTTTTGTTGAAAAAAAGAGCAACGATAGCCAAAGCAAGGATGATGATACTCATATACATTGAAGTTTGAGTGAAAGGCATCCAACCCCAATAATCTGGAGAAATCCCACCGAAGAAATCAGGAATGATGAAAGAAAGCATTTCTGCTGGATGGAAAGACCAGCTTGTTGCATAGCTTTTGCCCACGCCTTCGCTTCCGCCGCGGATCGTATATTCACCATATTCCAAAGTGGAAAGATAAGGTTGAGCTACTGCTAAAAAGGAAATGAACAAGATCGCTAAAAACATTAAGGAAAAAATTATGAATTTTTTGAATTCTTTGTCTTTGAGCGACCAAACAAGATGAAATATCCAGTAAATTCCCAGCATTAAAAAAGTGTAATAGGAAATTTGTGGATGATTTTCTCGTAATTGACCAATGATAAAAAGCGCTGCTAATCCCATTCCCAGAATATTTCTATTTTTCCGCAAATATTCGATCGCGAAAAAGATCCAGGGAATATAGATCAGGCTTTTGAATTTGGTATTATGTCCGATCTCGATCAAGCCCAAAAAATGACTGGAAAGCGCAAAAGCGATGGCACTGATGAAAGCGATCAAGGGTGAAAAACCAAGCGAAAGCATCAGGACGTAAATGCCGAGAGCTGCCATGAATAAAAGAAAAACGCGCCAGTTCACCAGTTTGTCTGTTAATTGCCGTAGATTATTGACGAAAGGATATTTCGAGCCAAAGGAGATGAGATAACCTGGCATTCCAGAAAAAATGTTACTGTTCCATAAAGCCTGATCTTCATTATTTTCATTATATTCGATCATGCATTGAGCTGAAGTTCGCCATTGCATAGTATCGCTGGCTTCGGGAATGTAGCCTTGAAAGGCGATCTTGAAAAAAAGCAAAGTGATGATCAGGAAAAGCAAGATTATAAAAAAGTAATGACTGTATTTTCCTTGAAATATTTCATGAAAAATATTTTCGATTTTGCTCATAAATTCTCCTAATTTATTGATTTTTTGCCCAAAGAATTGAAAAAATTTGGGAAGTCAATAAAAAACTTAATTTTAGAATACAGAAAAATTAGCTTTATGCTACTGAATCCCAAGCATAAAGGTCAATATGGGAACGTAGATCAGGCCGATGATCAGCGTTGAGGAAACAAGACTGGCAGCAAATTCCTTGTCCAATTTTTCCATCGTAGCAAAAACCAGCGTGTTATAACCGATCGGAGCTGCTGAACAGATGATGAGCACTGCACGTACCATTCCTTCCAGATGAAGCAATTCTGCAAAAAAAAGTGCAAGAATTAATCCTGTGAAAATCCGGATCACATTTGCCAGCAAAATTAGTGGAAGTCGTTTTAATTTGAAATTAAAGTAAATTCCCAAAGAAAGCATCACCAAAGGAATCGTTGGATTTCCTAATTCTCGCAAAAGATTGGTTGCAGCGCGGGGAACAGGCACAGAAAAAAGATTCATTATGATGCCAATTAATAACGCCCAGATCGGTGGCAAATTCAAAAATCTTTTAAAGTCTATTTTGTCTTTGCTTTCCTGGGAATATTTCATAGCAAGGTAATAGACGAAAGTGAAGATAATGAAGCCATTTCCAAATTGAAAGATCGTGGCGATCGCAAAACCTTCTTCACCGAATCCAGATAAGATGAAAGGGAAAACGAACGCTGTGTTGATGATCATCGTGCTGATGATGAAAGTGCCGAGTGTTTGCCCTGGAAGTTTCATTTTTTTCCCGATGAATTGCGAGAGAAAATAGGTTGTAAACATGATCAAAACGGCAACGAGTGGAATGAAAATATATTCCAATCTTAATTCTACTTTCAGAATGGAAATGATGGTCAATGCTGGCAGCGTGATATTGAAAACTAATTTGAGCAAGAGATCGGCAGCGTTTTTGGAAAAGAGTCTGATCCGTTTCAAAAAATAGCCTAAACCAAAAATGACGATGATCGGAATGATCTTATTGAGAAAATCTATCAAGTTAGGATCAATTCCCCAAAATTCCCAAAAGAACACCAGCAGCGACTGCTGAGCCGATAACTCCAGCTACGTTCGGCGCCATTGCGTGCATCAAAAGAAAATTCTTTTTATCGATCTTTTGACCAACATGATGAACAACACGAGCACTATCTGGAACTGCAGAAACGCCAGAAGCACCGATCATTGGATTGATCTTTTCGTTCAAAAATAAATTCATGAATTTAGCAAATAAGAGACCGGTTGCCGTGGCAATGCAAAAAGAAAATGCACCTAATCCGAAAATTTTCAGTGAATCAAATTTGAGAAAGACATTTGCCTGCGTGCTCGCCCCAACGGCAAATCCCAGGAGGATCGTAACGATATCGACGATTGCATTGCGCGATGCTTTTGCCAATCTTTCTGTTACACCGCTTTCTTTCAGTAAATTCCCAAAAAAGAGCATTCCTAAAAGTGCTGAAGCGCCAGGTGCGATCAAGATCGTGACGATTGCTCCGATTATCGGAAAAAGAATTTTTTCGCGTTTACTGACCAGACGTGGTGTTTTCATTTTGATGATGCGTTCTTTTTTGGTGGTCAATAAATTTATGATCGGAGGTTGGATTACAGGAACCAATGCCATATATGAATAGGCGGCAATCGCGATCGGTCCGACCAGATGTGGAGCTAATTGCGAAGATAGAAAGATCGAAGTGGGCCCATCTGCTCCACCGATAATGCCGATCGCACCAGCTTCAGTAATATTGAAACCCAGCAGAAGAGAGCCGATGAACGTGGCAAAAATTCCAAATTGAGCAGCAGCGCCCAGAAGGATCAATTTTGGATTGGCGATCAACGTGGAAAAATCTGTCATTGCGCCAATTCCTAAAAAGATCAATGGGGGATAGATACCGCTGGTTACTCCAAAATAGATGATGTTCATGACAGAACCTTTGTCATAGACGCCCCAAGTTCCGGGAATATTTCCGATGACGATTCCAAAACCAATTGGAACAAGCAGTAGTGGTTCATAATTTTTTGCGATCCCCAAATAGACAAAGATCAAGCCGACAACGATCATAACGAAATATTGCAGTTCCATCTGCGCGATACCAGTAGTACTGAAAAAATTTATTATTTCGCTCATTTAATCTCCAATTTCAATTAACGCTTGTCCTTCCTCGATATTATCGCCTTCTTTCACCAGAATTTTTTGCACTGATCCATCTTTCTCGGCATTGATCTCAGATTCCATTTTCATCGCTTCCAAGATCATGACAGTGTCGCCAGCTTTAACCACGTCACCTTCCGAAACGTTTATTTTCACGACCAAACCAGGTATCGGAGCTAACAATGTGCCTTTGGCGGATTGCTGTTGTGGTTTGGAAGCGGAAATTGAAATCTCTGGGGAAGATTTTTGGGAACGAACTAATTTGGGATGATCGAGTTTTTCCTGCTGTATTTCTACTTCATATTCCACGCCGTTCACTTCAACTCTCACCAGCTCTCCAGTATATTTAAGGATCTTGGCAGAATATTTATCGTCGTTAATCTTGAATTTATATTTTTTCATCTGGACTCCTCAATTTATTTTTTTTCAAAAAAAGTACGATTGGGATAATCGATCTTGCCTGCTGCTTTCCACATACTCACTGCGCTGCGCTTCCAGGTCAGAAGTAATTTGTTTTGCTCGTCTGCTTCCATTTCATGAAGAAAAATTGCTGTGATCACCGCCACAATATCGTTTTGACTGATGTTTTGAGATGCTGTGATTTTTCCTTGTGGAGTAGATACAGATTTTTTTTCTTTGATCTGGAGTCGTTTTAGCTGTGAGATAATGAGCCCGACAGTTAATAAGCTGGCAAAAACGATGAGCATCCCGACCAGAACAATTCCCCCATAGTAGGAATTTTTATTTTTCTCATATTTTTGTGTTGCCTTCTCAATATCATTTTGTGAGATCATCAATTTTTCGAGTGTAGCTGTTTCAGAAGTTGTTAACTCAAGTGACAAAATATTTTTCAATTTTTTGATAGGGATTTTGGTTTTTTCGGCAAGCTCAGAAAGGGTCATATTGGAAGGGAACTCGTCATGTTTCTTTGCTAAGGCAATGCTAAAAATGAGAGTTAAGATCAGTATTAAAAATATTTTTTTCATTGTTATTCCTAATAGTTCAAAGCGGGATATTTCCGTGTTTGCGCGGAGGATTTGTGTCCTTTTTTGTCGCCAGCATTTCTAAGGCACGAATGATACGAAAGCGGGTAAAAGCAGGTTCGATGACATCATCAATGTATCCTTTTTCAGCAGCGCGATAGGGATTGGCAAATTTTTCTTTATATTCTTCTTCTTTTTCTGTTAGAAATTTGGTGATGTTTTCAGCCTTTTTTGCTTCTTTGCGGAAGACGATCTCGACAGCACCTTTTGGTCCCATCACGGCAATTTCTGCTGAAGGCCAGGTATAGACGACATCAGCACGCATATGTCTGCTATTCATCACGCAATAAGCTCCACCATAAGCTTTTCGCAAAATGATCGTTATCTTGGGAACTGTCGCTTCAGCAAAGGCATAAAGCAATTTTGCACCGTGTTTGATGATGCCATTATGCTCTTGATTCCTGCCTGGTAAAAATCCTGGAACATCTTCCAGAACAACAAGCGGAATATTAAAAGCATCACAAAAGCGCACAAAACGTGCTGCTTTGATCGAAGCATTGATATCCAGAACTCCTGCCAGAACTTTTGGTTGATTTGCCACGATACCAACGCTTCTGCCATTCATACGAGCAAAACCAACAACAATATTTTGGGCAAAATTACGTGCGACTTCCAAAAATTCGCTTTCATCCACGATACTGGCGATCACATCTTCGACGTTGTATGGTTTGTTGGGATTATCTGGAATGATAGAATTCAATTCTTCGCATTTGCGATCGATTGGATCAGTGGTTGCTTTTACTGGAGGATCTTCCAGATTATTGGAAGGAAGATAGCTCATCAGATCACGGATCAATTCGATCGTTTCTTCTTCATTTTCGGTGACGAAATGACTAACGCCACTTTTTCGAGCATGCACCATCGGTCCACCCAAATCTTCGGTTGAAATGTCTTCATTCAATACGGTTTTGACAACTTTCGGTCCGGTCACGAACATGTAGCTTGTTTGTCTATTCATGATGACAAAATCTGTGATTGCAGGAGAATAGACAGCTCCACCCGCACAAGGTCCCATAATTGCAGATATCTGTGGGATAACTCCGGAAGCAGTTACATTGCGTAGAAAAATTTCGGCATATCCTGCCAGTGCATCGACGCCTTCCTGCACGCGAGCGCCACCAGAATCGTTTAATCCAATGATGGGAGCTCCTACTTTTGTCGCCATTTCCATCACTTTCACGATCTTATCGGCATGTGTTTTCGAGAGTGAACCACCCATCACAGTGAAATCTTGCGCATAAATATAGACCAATTTACCGTTGATCGTGCCGCAACCTGTCACAACGCCATCTCCGACCGGTTTGTTTTTCTCCATTTCAAAATCTGTGCAGCGATGAGTGACAAACATATCGAATTCTTCAAAGCTATCTTTATCCACCAACAAGTTGATCCTTTCACGAGCTGTAAATTTGCCTTTTCCATGTTGGGATTTAATGCGTTTCTCACCGCCTCCCATTCTTGCAGAATCACGTTTCTTTCTTAATTCTGCAATCTTATTGGTAATTGACATCCGACCTCCGTTGATACGAATTAATTTTTGCTCACAAATTTTCTTGGGGAAATTTCGTCAATACTAAATTTTGAGAATGTAATTGCAGAATTATGCGCCAAAATTTTATTCACTAATAAATTTTGCTAAACATATAATATTGTTAGTAATTTCCTTTGCCTTGAAATTTTGCAAAGACAATGAATATATCTTATCTGGAGAACGTTTAGCGAGACCGTACTGATAGGTTTTATCATAATACGTCAGCACGATATCGATCGCTGTTTGATAATCTTTCTGAGATATAGCTTCTAAAACTATTTTTGTGTTTTTTCCTCCCAATCTGCGTTCGATCTTTTTTGTAGATTTCTGGAGCAGATCATCAGGAAAATCAGTATATTCTTTGATGAGATTGGCTATCCGTTTTTTTTTGGGAACGATTACTTTGATAACTTTTGCTGAACGCATCTGTTTGAAAAAGGCGTCTGGAATTTTTACTTTACCGATCATTTGGCTTTCGTCTTCTATCCATAAGCGTTTGTTTGAATCAAGAGCATCTAAGATAGTAAAAAGATCGTTTTCAAATTGTTGAAAAGTTGGTTGCGCTACCATTCCGATCGCACCGAACGCAGAGCCTTTGTGATTTGCCAGTGCTTCCAGATCAATTATCTGTTCACCCTTTTGGCGTAACATCTGTAATATTTGAGTTTTTCCGCTGCCGGTCATTCCACTCAAAATTAGCAGATCATAATGTTTTAGGAAAGAGTTCAAGACATAATTTCGATATGCCTGATAACCTTTTTGAAGTCGAATGACATCTTGACAAACAGTTTGAAATAAATGTGCCATTGCTGCGCTGCGCATTCCTCCTCGCCAGCAGTAAATACCAATTTTACCATTTGAACATAAACTATTTAGTTGAGAAAAATATTTTTTCACCTTACCAGCGGCAATGTCCAGTGCAAGTTGGATAGCACTGATTCTACCTTTTTGTTTATATTCTATGCCAACGATCTTTCGTTCTTCATTGTCAAAGATAGGCAGATTGCGTGCTTTTGAAATGTGGCCTTTAGCAAATTCGGCTGGACTGCGCACATCCAGAATTGGTTTATTCTTCAATTCTTTCAAGAATTCTGAAACAGGAATTGTTTTCATTTTATCATATCATTTTTATTGTGTGATAAATTTGTAATAATTCCAATCCTTGATTTTTTGACCAATAAATTTAAAAAGATTAAATTTCTATTCAAACACGAAGAAATATCTTTTTTTGGATAGAACATAATCGACTCCTAACTCATATTTTTTTGAAATCAATTTTTCTCTTTGGAAAATCTGACAAGCGATTTTTTTTAGTAAACTTCTGCAAAAGATATACGAGAAGAATGGGAAAAATGAGTATGAGATTCTTCGTGAGTAAAAATAAAAGATTCCTCAAAATGACCTGTTTTTTCTTATTATGTAAAACTCACTGTAAAAAAAAAGAGTTTCAAACATAAATTTGAAACTCTTTTCCAATATTTGTTTTGTTTATTTCAGAAGTATCATTTTCTTTGTAGAAGTATATCTACCACCAGCTTGCATTTTATAGAAATAAATTCCGCTGGAAACACTTCGATTATTTCCATCTTTTCCATCCCAACTTACTGTATAATTTCCAGATTCGTGATCTTTATTGATCAACGTTTTGATCTTTTGTCCTTTTGTGTTAAATATTTCCAATGTAACATTACCGCTCTTTTTCACGCTATAAGAAATTGTCGTTGTGGGATTAAAAGGATTGGGAAAATTATTGTTCAATTGATCTGGATGATAGGGAATTTCTATTTCTTCTGTTCCTGTCGGTGTTTGCGAAATCGCTATGCCTTTGATGCAGAAATTATAATCGTAAGCGGGAGGAATTGGGATCCAGCCAGCAGTTTTGATATAAGCTCCCTTGCCATCGAGCCAAGGTCCAGCATCATGATAAGCCGCGGGTGAAGCAGCAGAAGCAACGATTTTGTATCCTACATAATAAACTTCTGCAGGATCGATGATAGCAAAGTTATCTAAAGTGCTGCTAACCCATTCTCCATCAGTGAAATCTGTGACTTCTTTTTCTGAAATGAGAACGTTATCGTGCCAAATTTGAGCAAATATCTGACCCACATCAGGATCATAAGGCGCAACGAATTTTACTTTTGCCAAAGCATCACCTTCATAATCAGTCAGATTATCACCGGTCAATCTAATTCCACAAGACAGGGTAGGCAACAAGCTGAATTGTCCTTCTGGAGCACCAGCAAAGGAAAAGGTGTGATCATAGGGATATTCTTCCAGAGTAAAAGAAATATTCTGATTGTCAGGATCGACTGAATAGTCTGTTGCATCAAAGTAGTTTCCATTCAAGCTGGCGACTGCAAAATAGTCTCCTGGCAAAATACCGATCATGTTAACATTTCCATCTGCATCAGCGATGCCAGAAGTGATGAGGTTGTTTCCATCATAAACAGCAACGTGAGTTCCTTCTGGGCTGATCGGAGCGGTGATTTGAGCAGTTAGCGTGGAATAATCTACCGGGAAAAATATAACCGTTGAATTAGTAGGATCAAGATAAATTTCCTGAGATTCAAAGAAATATCCACCTTGATCGAGTTCGATCATCGCAGTGCAGGTATATTGTCCTTCGACCACAAAGTCAAATTCGAACATACCGTTTGGATCATTGAGCACTTTTTCATACAAGCGTGGTCCGTCTAAAGTGACCAAAGTTTCCTCTACCGGAGCGCCAGTAACAACTACTTGTCCACTAACGTCGAAGGGAACAGGTCCGCCTTCTATATTGATGACAGCTCGTGAGATTGCATTATAACCTGCTGGCATTCCTGCTGGAAGTGTATACCAGCCGTCAGAGTTTCCACCCCAGCCCATATTTAAATGATTTGTATTATCAGTTTCGTTGTAGCCATCACAGATAATCGAGTGTCCCACATCAGAGCCAGTAATACCAAAAATTGCTGGTTTTGCATTTATCAAATTATCATTCAGATTGTTATAGAAAGTGGCGTTGATATTGCTGTAAGTTGTGGCAGTGTCATATCCAAATTTATTGATCATCGCTGGTGCGATGTCTCCTGAATAAGCTCCTGATCCACCGGAAGAATAGCCCATTTCGACCGAAACTCCTGCAGCAAAATTTAATGCCGCCAGATCATCATTTGTGAGATCATCCCAAGCCTCGAGATTAATTTTCAGATCATCCAGATAGTCATTCAGTTCAGGAAATGATGGAAAATCCCAAACATCATGATCGTTATCAATGTGAATGCTGGGATAAGTATAGGTGGAATAATAATCGTCGGAATCTGTGAAAGATGGATCGCCGATAAAATGATGATAATTCATGATCTGAGCCATTGAAGTTGCCACGCAGCCTGTTACACAGCGATCGTTTGTGCCAGGATCGATAGGGCAAAAGCTGAAATATGGTGCAGATTGATCCCACTGAGTTTCTACCCAGCCTTCAGTTGGACTGTAGCCATCAGGCGGCCAGACGTCATCGCGCGTATTGAAGGCAGCATGATTTTGATTAAGATAATCCTGCCAGAGCTCGTTATTTTGCGTGATAACAGCTTGGTTTGTGTGAGCCAGCGCTTCCTTTCTCAAACGCATATCTGTTTTCAAAAAGAACAATCCTGTGTTCTCTTGAACATCGTCCATAACAAAATTATTATTAAATGAATAGGCGATCAACGGTGAAATGTCAGTATTAGTAGAAACGATGATAAAACCTTGTGGTGCGAGCTGGAAAATGTAGGCAAGCGTTTCATCATTATCTTCTAAAACAATTTCATTTTCTATGGTAAATTGTTCTTTCTCCTCGATTTGAATCTTCATCGAAGCCACATTTCTTGCTTGCGAAATATCGATCGCTCGCGCTGAAAGTGATATGATCGAGAAGATCAACATAAAAATCAACATTACTCTTTTCATTTTTATCCTCCATTTTTGAAAAATTATAATTTATTTTATTATTTTAACAATAACATTTTTTTTGACTGACAATATTTATCGGTCTTAACTAAACACATATAAAAACCAGTAGAAATTTGATCTCCATTATTGTCAATTCCATTCCAAACAAAATTGTGTTCCCCTGCTGAAATTTTTCCTTTATAAATTGTTTTTATTAGTTGTCCTTTGATATTAAATATCAGAAGCTCGCAGTTCACTTTTTCTTTGAATTCCAATTTTATTGTTGTGGTTGGATTGAAAGGATTGGGAAAATTGGATATTTTGCATTGCGAAGAACTGATTTCGTTATCTGAGAAAAATGTGTTACGCGGTTTTGTGATCGCTTGGATCATGATATTCCCAGTGTCAAAGCTTTGCCAATTTCCATTCTTGATGTTACTGTTGCCAGAATTATGCTCATCCACGCCGATGACAGGACTATCAGCGAATTGCTGCACACCAATGTGAAATTCTGTATTGAATTCATCTTGAATATCTTCTGGAATGCTGATCGTGTTCCAGCCTGTTTGTAACGAAAGATTTGGAACAGTGATAGTTAAAAGCGCTGGATTGAAAAGATCATTCCAAAATTTTAATACGAGTGGGCTATTTTTTGTATCCTGGATAAAAATGCGGCAATGGGAAATTCCAGCTTGATTTCCGCTTGAAATGAAATGAACTGCCGCACATTGAAGATTTTGCAATGGCAA
>JAGYMQ010000127.1 GCA_018400535.1 Candidatus Cloacimonadota bacterium | reverse complement strand
GCTTTCCGTGGGGAGAGAAAAAGATATAGTTGTTGATGGATTGAAAGGATTGGGATGGTTCATCAATTGATAATGATTTGCTGCGATCGTGTGATCATCAGCATCAGCATTGAGATCAGCATTGAAAAAGATCGCAATCTTCTTTTCTCCGACGTCAGTCGTGATGTAAAGTGTATCTGTGACGATAGTTTCTCTATTTTGAGTGTATAGATTAACCACAACGTTGAAATCGAGGATTTCGTTTGCTTCCAAAGTGTAAGGCAAAGAAAGGTTAAAATCTTCGATCATCCATTCGCCATTTCCGCTGGAAAAGATATTACTTTGCGTAATATCGGAGATTACAATATCTTGATCAGAAAAATTTGTTATCGAAAATTCCTTACCGTCGCTGCAATGATCATAGTCTAGGAATAAAAGTCTCAGCGGAAGAACTTCCAGACCGGAAATATTCAGATCGTCATCAGTGCGTGGTTCTAGTTTGAAGGCACCATAAGAATAATCATTCACTCCAGTGATAGAATAATGAAAATCATCCAGAGCTGGAAGATAGGAATAATCTCCCAAATCATCGATATAAGTTTCTCCGCTACCGTCATCGACCAGCCATTCGCCGTAACCAGGATCGGGGTCGGTGACTGTGACATCCTGCAGTTTAATGAGAACGCCTTCATATTCTTCCATCGTAGCAGCTTCATTTGTCGTTACTGTTACAGCTTCTGGAATATCTGCAATTCCCAATATTTCCAGATTCACAATATCTGTGAGCTCGGTTTTATCGTTATATTCAGCGACGTATGCCACGATCTCGATCTCTTGTCCCACTTCCACATCTTGAATTGGATAAACATTAATTCCGTTCCAAGCACCTGCTCCATCTTGAATGAAAAAGAAATCGCTGAAAACAGCAGTCACAACGCCAGAAGTTTGTACCAATTCACCAACATGCGGGGAAGGTCCGGTCGTGGAATATTGAATGTCATAGATCGTGTAGGGATTGACTGGAATTGGTTCAATGATGGAAAAAGCATTATCGCTATCATCCCACGGTTCGCCATCTTCAACATCCGAGATAATGATTGCATAATAATCATCAATTTGTTGATCTTCAGGAATTTCCCATTCCCATTCGCCATCATTTTCTGTGGAAGCAACTAATACTTCACGATAAACCATTTCCAATTCGATCTTCACGTTTCCGTCAAAATTGATCGAAGTCCAGGTGATCGTGTGCGTGCTACCTTGTTCCCATTCTTCTCCCCCATTGGGGCTGGTAACGATGATAGTCGGATCGCTGGTTCCCGAAAAAACATGAAATCCAAGATTATCAAAATAATCCTGGGGATAGGAATCCCATTCAGCTTCGTCATAATTGAGAGTTGGCGAGATCACGTCAGGAAGACGCACGAGAGTTACATTTGCTGCGAAATCATCTCCACCGGGAAAGCCAACATGATCGATTTCAACATCATTTTTCAACAATCTTACCTGATCATTTCCATTGAAATTGATCACACCATTGTTCGTGTCGTCAGCAACACTTAAAATGGCATCATCAGCCTGTGAATTCGCCAGCACAAAGACGTCATCATTTTCCAAAGTTCCACTAAAATCATAGCTATTGTCAAATTGTCCATTGCCATTCACATCTTTTTGCAAAGTGTATTGGGAAAGATCAACAGCATCTCCTGTGCCATTATAGATCTCGATCGCTTTGTTGAAGGAGCTGCCTTCAATGTATTCTGAGATGAAAAGATCGCTAGCTTGTCCGAACAACAAAGAACTTGCTAAGGTCATTAACATAATCCAAATAATTTTTTTCATTTTAACACCTACCATTCTTTTATTTCCATTTGATCCAAAATCGGTCGCAGCATATTGGAAGCAATACGCTGGTAATCTTTCACTGCTTCCTGAAATTTGAACCAATGGCTTTTTTTATAATTTTCTTTAAATGTGAATTTATCTTTTACTGGATCAAAGGGAAATTTTTTGTCTTTCAAAAATTTGACATCTTCTTGCACAGTATCCTTGAACCACTTAAATTCATCATAATCATTATCATCATCATAATTGGATAGAAGGCTTTTCAACTTCTTAATTCGATTCTCTTTTTGCTTGGGATATTTTTTCAAATCTTTTTCTTCGATCGATTCTCCAATGATCTTATCAATTTCATCTTTTAACTTTGTCCAGTTATTTGGCTCTGCGGTGATGAGCAAATAATTTCGATACAGTTTGTGAGCTGCCTGCAAGACTCTTTTTTTATTGTCGATCATCGAATATTCTCTCACGATGCGCGGATCTTCCCAAATAAGATTGGGAATATCCGGCTTATAGCCGGCATCAGCATGACCGATATTTGGTGAAAGCTTTTGCCAAAGTCCTTTCATTGCATTCATTTCATCAAAAGTTCCAATAAAATTTTGGTGGGAATAAGTATCAGAAAGCATATGAGAAGCGATCCCAAGCGAATAAAGATTGTCCGAACGCGTAGTATCATAAAAAATTTCTGTGGCATGGGTGCTGGCTTGGGTTGTATTGAGAACATGCATCTTGCCATCTTTACGACTGGAAGAAGCTGCGGTGGGCTCGCCCGGTAAAAAATGGAACAAGATGTAAATGCGCATCAATTTTTTTTTCGGTTTGAAAATATTCATTGTTTGACTGATATAATTCTGATAATTTTCATCTTCTGCTTGGATATCATAGATGAGCGAATTATCATCAACATATTGGGAAGAATAGGCAACAATTTCTGCTTCATCAGGTGTGAATCCTGCTTTTAGTGCCAAATATTTGGTTAGATAATAGTGAAATTCAATATTCATATCTGCTCCTAAATTAATAATCACCACAACAATAAAATTTATGAAACACCTTTTTTGTGTCAAACAAAAATAATTCTGACGAAACATTGCGGTCTATTTAACAGGAAATTTATATCAGATCTTACTGTCGAACAGATTGAAATAAATGGTGTTATAAAAAAAGATGCAAGATTTCTAATTCTCAGAAAATGTGAGAATTGTGTTTGCTTTAAAAAAATTTAGAAATCTATTATTATTCGCATCGAGTAACAATTTCCTTGAAGCTGTTCATTCACTTTTTTCATAATCAAAGTTATTTTTTTCAATACGTTTATATTAAGAATTTGATAAAACTAATAACCCTATTTGCTGCTTGACAGCATCAAGTTGAAAAATTTTCTGGTAAAAATTTTCATTGGAGGTCTTTTGATGATTCCTGGAATTTGGTTTATTGCTCCTCTGGGTGCGATCACAGCTTTAATTTTCTCCTATATTTTATATTTAAACGTAAAAAAAGCAAATCCTGGCAATGAAACAATGCAAAAGATAGCAAAACATGTTCGGGAAGGAGCTTTTGCCTATTTAAAACAACAGTATAAAGGCGTGACGATCTTCTTTATTTTTGCCTTTATTTTATTTAATATAATGGCCTGGATACTCAATGTTTTACATCCTCTTATCCCGTGGGCTTTTGTGATCGGTGGTTTTTTCAGCGGATTAGCAAGTTATATCGGAATGAACACTGCTACATTAGCTTCCAACAGAACGGCACAAGCAGCTTCAGAAAGTTTGAATAAGGGTTTGAAAATAGCTTTTCGAGCTGGTGGTGTGATGGGGCTGGTTGTCGTCGGATTAGCTTTGTTTGATCTATCAGCACGATTCTATATTCTCGGTCTCTTAAAAATCGATCTAAAAGTGATCACAACTATCATGTTGAGTTCTTGTATGGGAGCTTCTACTCAAGCGCTTTTTGCCCGTCTTGGTGGAGGAATTTATACAAAAGCTGCCGATGTGGGAGCTGACCTGGTGGGAAAAGTCGAAGCTGGAATACCAGAAGATGATCCGCGAAATCCTGCTACTATTGCTGATAATGTAGGTGATAATGTGGGAGATGTTGCTGGAATGGGCGCTGACCTTTATGAATCTTATGTAGGATCGATTATGGCGACTGCCGCATTGGGGATGGCAGCAGTATCCAGGATCTTTGGACTGAATAGCAAATGGGCGATCTATTTTGTGATCGCTCCGATGGTTTTGGCTGGAGTGGGCGCTTTCCTTTCGATCTTCGGAGTTTATCTTGTCTCCACAAAATCAAAAGCCAACATAAAAGATTTGATGATGGCACTCAATAAAGGTGTTTTTGGCAGTTCGATTCTAATTGCAATAGCAGCATTTTTCCTGACGAAATACTTGCTGCCACCACAATATTCCTTTGGGATTTTTCTGGCTGCGATCATTGGCTTAGCCGCTGGTATTTTAATCGGACATTTCACCGAACGCGCTACCTCGTCCGCCTATCCTCCCACTCGCAACATTGCCAGGCAAGGACAATTTGGAGCAGCAACCGTTATTATCGACGGAATCGCTGTCGGAATGCAATCTACTGCAGCACCAGTTATAATAATTGGGATCGGAATATTGACAGCTTTCAGCGTGAGTCATGGTTTCACAATTCCAGAAATGGGCCTGTATGGCATCGGTTTTGGTGCAGTTGGAATGCTTTCAACTCTGGGCGTCACGCTCGCAATGGATGCTTTTGGACCAATCGCCGATAATGCTGGTGGAAATGCTGAAATGAGCGAACTTCCCAAACAAGTGAGAGAAAGAACTGATGCTCTTGACGCAGTGGGAAATACAACAGCAGCCACAGGAAAAGGTTTCGCGATCGGTTCTGCAGCACTAACTGCAATGGCACTTTTGGCGGCCTACGTCGAAGAAGTTCGAAAAGGATTGGAATTGAGTTCAGTCAAAGAATTATCAATTCATTTTACCGATCAAGTTGTCCACACAGTCGATGTGGCAAATGCAACTATTATGGATTTTATTTATTATTTCGATATAAATTTGATGAATCCCCGTTTTCTGATCGGAATATTTTTTGGTGCGATGGTTACTTTTGTTTTTGCTGCGTTCACGATGAAAGCTGTAGGTAGAGCAGCAGGAGCAATGGTCGGAGAAGTACGCAGACAATTCAAAGAAATTCCAGGAATTATGGAAGGAAAAGCAGATCCTGAATATGCAAAATGTGTAGAAATTTCCACAAAAGGTGCTCAAAAAGAAATGATCACTCCTGCCTTATTGGGAATTCTAACGCCAATTGTTGTCGGTTTGATCCTTGGCGTTGCTGGAGTGATGGGCCTGCTGACTGGCGGATTGACGACTGGCTTTGTGCTGGCGATCATGATGAACAATGCAGGTGGCGCTTGGGATAATGCCAAAAAATATGTTG
>JAGYMQ010000126.1 GCA_018400535.1 Candidatus Cloacimonadota bacterium | reverse complement strand
TTCTTCCTTCGACTAAGCCTGTCCTGAGCGAAGCCGAAGGGCTCAGGATGAAAAAATAAATTGCTCAGGATGACAGAGTAAAATGCTCAGGATGACAAGTAAATAGGATTTTGGAATTTGGGTGTTGGTAAATAAGTCAGGATAACAAATGATTTCTTACTTTGAACTTTCAACTTTTTTCTCTTCATTCTTCCTAAACCCCTAAACTTCTAAACTCCTAAATTCCTATCTCCCCACTCTTCCTGCTTCTCTCCGTTTCCCTTTTACCAAAAGGGAACTGCAAAGGATTTCTTTCGCTCAATTTTAATTTTTCAAACCTAACAAATCCCAATTTCAATCAGAAAAATATGTCTTAATTTTATAGAAATATTTGTTTTCCAGACCAGCATTCTGATCACAATAAAATTCTGTCGCTGTTGCTCCAATAAAATTATAGTTTATATCAACTTGTGAAGAACGATAGATCAAATATTGATCTGCACCAGGCACAGCACTCCAAGAAAGATCAATGTCATCGCCATTTGGTGTGATCGTTACATTTGATGGTGGGACAAGATCATAGAAAGTGAAATTATCTGCAATCGGATCAGATTCGCCTGTCGTGTATTTTGCTGTGATTTCAAGCTGATAATTTGTTCCGCTGTTCAAACCACTCAATTGATATGAAAGAGCATTTGTATTTGTGATCCAACTCCCATCCAAATAAATTTTATAGCTGATAAAAATCTCTGAAACTGGAGCATTCCAAGTTGCTAAACCATATTTTGTAACAGCGAGATTTTCGGGAGCAGGAACAGGTTCTATTTGAAAAACGCTGACGCCGTAATGCTGCGAACCACTATAGCTTCCGCCCCATGTCATCGTGTGATCAGAATGATCCCAGGTATCATGAATATAAATAGTATTTCCGCTATCATCATAACCAAAGCCAACCATCGTGTGACCTGCTATGTGGATCATGACAGGTCTGCCAGCATCTATCTCAGTTTTGAATTGGGCAAAAGTAAAGCCATTTGTATTGCCATTGTGACCATAAATATATTGGGAAAAATTTCCATTTGTTTGAATAGTATAGCCGCGAGATTCGATAAATTGCCTGAAGCCATGACAACCATCTTTTTGGGAAGGTTCGCAAGCTGTGTAATTGTATAAAGGATTACCTGATGAGCTATAATAGAAAGTTGTGCTGCCATCAGTATTTTGCCAGTTATGAAACTGATTTGTCCCCATGAAATCTGCTGTGCAATCTTCATAACTGTGCTGCGTCCAGTTTCCATAATACGGATCGACATTTGAACCAAAATCATCCCAATAATCATCAACGTGTCCGCGCGAAGACAAGCCATCATAACCTTGGTGAGTAGCGCTGAGCGGACATTCTCCATATCCCCAAACGCTGTTCGTCATCGGCACATCTCCCCCATTAGTTGGTCCAGCATACATATTTTGGAAACCATTATTATCATAGTAGCCGGCGATCATAGCGGCAGAAGTGGCAGAGCAGCCATAAACCCAATCGAAAGCAGGAACATTAGAAAGAATATTGATCGTTTCGCTGGTATTGGGATCGGGTAATTCAACTGCTGGTTCGCGATGATCTTCGGGAGGTCTGCCTGGCACGATGACTTCGTCGATCTGTCGGCCTTCTTCATCAATAAAAGTACGTACAATATAATCTTCATTCGTTTTTGCTGTCAGTGAAATCATGATCATAAAACTCATGATCAGAAAAAATATTTTTTTATTCATCTTTCATTTCTCCTTTTTAATTTGCAGAAGCTTTATTTGCCAAATCAATCTACAACAGCAACGATCTTGAAAAATCTTTTTGGATAAGAAGTTGTGGGAAAAACAGCGAAAGTATCATTTGTCGTTTGCACAAAATTAGCTGGTGAGATTGTGAAATCGGGAAGAAAATCAGCATAAATATCGTAATAGACATCATTTATTGGATCACCGTTAACATCAGTAGTAACAGGTTGCCAGTTGATTTGCACACTGTCGTCAAAAGTGCTGATATTCAGCTCTTCCACAGCAGAAGGCGGAGCAATATCAGGAATGAGCTCTATCATCATGTTCAGATTGGAAGTGAAGCTGTATTGCAGAGTATCGCGCATATTGATCTCATTTCCATTATGATGAAGTAAAATTTGATAATAGGCTGGAACAGAAAGTGAATCGCCAAAATCGACATCTTGCCAGGAAAGATGAAAAACAGGAGCAGGATTATCCCACATGATCTCGATATCCCAGGCTTTGTGTTCGATCGTATCGTTACGTATATCCTTGGTATAGTTATCAGAATAAACTCCCCAATCGTTATGAGGAAAATAGAGGGAACAGTCCATAAAAGGTAATTCAGGAATATCTTCAAGATCATAGCCATTGCTTGCATCTTCATCAACGCCAAACCAATTGGAATTATCAATTGTTCCGTTGTTTTCCAGAATTAATTGTATTTCCCAATTATCAGCTGATAAAAATTGAGAAGAGATCAATATAAAAACAAGAAAAATCAGAGTCTTCATTTTTCCTCCAGATTTCTTATCTGTTCTTTAGCTATTTCCATAAATTGTTTTGCCTGACATTCCGAAAAAAGCTGCAGAGCTTGCTGGAATTTTTTCTTTGCATTTTCCTTTTCATTTAAGTCCAAAAAAACTGAACCCCAATTAAAATATGCACGTCCTTCTCCGCTTTTATCTCCGATCTTGTTGCAGATTTTTATCTGTTGATTATAAAAATCGATAGCCTGTGAAAATTTATTTTCTGCTTTAGCAATATTTCCCAGATTCCCCAGAGAATGCGCAATTCCTTCCTGATCATTGATCGTTTTTTGCATTTCCAGATTTTTTCGATAAATTCCTTTTGCTTTGGTCAATTCTCCTTTCCGATGGTTGATATCACCCATCGCATCATAAATGAAAGACATTCCATTCTTATCCGATATCTTTCTGGCAATTTTCAAAGCTTCCTCAAATTGCTTCATAGCCCGATCATGATCATTTTTATAATAATATACTTCTCCGATATTATAGATCGCTGTCTCCAGCTGCTGCAGATTACCCACAAGCTTGGAAAGATGGAGACTCTGTTGAAAAAGTTGCAGCGCTTTGTCATTGAATCCTTTGATGCGATAGATCACAGCAATATCTAAAATGATCTTGGCATAGCCATTTTTATCTCCTGTATTTTCGGCTATCTTTTTCGCTTTCTGCAGATATTCCAAAGATCTATCCTGATCTCCCAGGCGAGAATACATTGAACCGATGCTGGTCAAAGCCAATCTGAGCGAAAGCTTATCTGCGATTTTTTCAGCACTTTTTCTGGTGAGCTGATAATATTCCAATGCGTTTTTATATTCGGAAATATTAGAATAGAACGCTCCAATGCTGCCAGATAGTTTACAGATCAAAAAATGTTCTTCTTGCTTTTGCAATTTTTCTAATAATTTTTGAGACGCTTCGATGAATTCTTTATTTTTGCTCAAAGCCCGTAAACTGTCGATGAAAAATATGCGATTAAGTTCCTGATAAAACTTTGTGGAAATCCTGGTGCTAATCTGAGAATAATAATCGTAAACCTTTTCATGATCAGCTTTGATAGAAAACAATTTTATCTTGAGGAAATAATATTTATCTTTTATTTCACTCGTAGGAATTTCAGTTTTTTCCAGTTCAGAGATATTTTGCTCTGCCAGTTTCAGTTCACCCTGCCAGAGTGCTAATTCAACCATGCGCAATAAAATTTCATATTTTTGCGTTTCGTTTTCTGTTATTTGACTGGCTTGCAGATAATAGCGATAACTTTCGGAAAAAGAATAGAGCCGATAATTCTTCTCTGCTGCTTTCAAATTATATTCCAAACTTTTCTTTCGGTTTTCTGCACGCGTATATTGGAAAGCCAAGATCTCATAAAATTCAGAAAGTTCTTTTTCATTTTCCTGCTCAAGATAATTTCCAATCTTGTTGTGCAATTTTCTTTTCTCACTCAATAAAATAGTCTTATAGATCGAATCTCGGTAAATATCATTTTCAAAGGAATATTTGATCATCGGTTGAAGATCACGTTTATTGATCACATTATGCTGAATCAGATTTCCCAGGATAGTGAATATTTCTTTCGCGGAAAAATTGTTTTGTACATTCATCAGCGCATCGATCGAAAAAGTGATGCCAGCGATCGAAGCGATCTTGAGAAGATATTTTGCATCAGCTGGTAACTTCTCAAATTGCGATAGAAAAAGATCTTCTGTCTGTGCCAAATTCAATTCTTCTGCTAAGATCGTTTTTAATTTGGATTGAGTTAAAAGGTCTTCTGATTCACTGGTTTTTTTTATCAAGCGTGCATATTCATCTAAAATGAAAGGATTCCCCTGCGTGATATTCTCAAAAAGCGGGATCGTATCTCGCGAGATATTCTGGAATTTTGCAAAGATAAAGGACTTGATCTCTTTTTTTGATAAATTCTGCAATTCGATCTTTTTATCTATCATTTCGGAACAAGTATCTGATATCTTGCTTTGATCAGAGATCAGAATGATATTTTTTTTCTTTATCTTGAGCTGATGTATCACTCTGGCACAAATTTCAGAAGATAATTCATCTAACCAATGCAGATTATCAAAAACCAAAAATTGGCTTTCAGAAAAAAGCGGAATTAAAAGTTCTGTGATATTTTCCATCAGTAAATCTTTTTTCTCATTTATATCCCAGATTTCGTTCAAACTCGTTTCAGCGAAAAAATATTCTTTCAGAAAATTTATTTCCACTTTTAATTCATTTTTTTTGCAATAGGCTTCCAATTCAGCAAACTCACTTTTGATATCGAGTATTTGCAATTTTTGTTTAATGATATTTTTGATGAAGGCCAAAGGTTGGACAGATTCAAATTCATTTGCCAGAAATACATTAATCTTTTGAGCGGAATTTCTCTTATTCTGCAATGCTTGAAAAACGAGAAATGATTTTCCCACTCCGCGTTTTCCAGAGATCATAATGATGCCGGCACTTTTCAGATAGCTTTTCAATTTCTGCAATTCTTCCTGATGACAGATGAATTTTTTCTGAGCAAATTTTTGTTGATAAAAATCCCAGTAATCGCTGGAAGCTTCCAGCAACTTATAGACATTTATGTTTTCGGTCAAACCGCGAATGGCAACTTTATCCACAAATTCGATCCGCAGATTGGAAGCCAAACGCTCTTTGATCTCCTGTGAAATGATCGTCTGCCCATATTCGGCAAAAGACATCAATCTGGCTGCGATATTGACAGCATTGCCAATTATCCCATATTCATATCTTTTTCTTGCTCCCAAAATGCCAGCATAGATGCGGCTATAATTCAAACCGATCTTGATGCGAATATTATCATTATGAATTTGCACAATGCGGTTTGAGCAAACGATCGCCCGCTCAATATCATCAAAATGGGTTTGTGGGATACCAAAAACAATCAAGATCATATAACCTTTGTCATTGAAATCGATTTTATTTACCGTGCCTTCCAGCTGATATACAATTTTCTGCACTTCGAGATAATAATCGTGAAAATCTTGATCAGAAATGGGTTCTTGGGGATTAATGTTTTCCAGATTCAAAAACAGGATAGCTGCGTTGCGCAATTCAGCGGAAAATTTTTCTTCTTGCAGTTTCTTTTGAACTACTGAAGGCAAGAATAGATTTTCCCAGTTTTGATCTGATTCTAATAATTTGAAATCAGATGTTTCTATTTGAGAAATATCCTGCTGATCGATGACGATTTTTTCTGTTCTTCGTTTCTCATCCAAGGCAAAGACTTTTCTTAAAGGTTTTCCATAAGATAGATAATCCAAATGATGAGAAAAGTTCCCGGTGATGATCGTGTGCACTTCTCCCCAACTGAAACTGCCGTGATATTTTAGTGTTATATCATATTTTTTCTGGAAATCGATATTGAGAGTAGCGACAATATGATTGATATTATTTGTGCAGTTTTTCATGTTTTGGAAGGAATCGTGGTAATTTCCAGGAAAGACGATCAGCAGCGAATCTCCGCCAAATTTTAGAATGTAACCTTCAAATTTTAATATTTCTTGCACAACTTCATCAAGATAACGATTCAGGATCTTCGTGATGATCTCGATGCCATAAAAGCCGCTGTCATTCAGCTTTTTGGAAATCGTTGTAAACCCGCTGATATCAAGAAAAAGCACGCCAGCATTACCGCTGAAATGCAGTGGCAATCTTTTTTGCTCGACCTCTTTCGATCTTGCTAAAATATTGCTTACATAGGGCGATAATAACGGTGTGCTTTTCCGCTCACTATTTTCATTTTGCTTCATGAAATTATTTCAAAAGCAACATTCTCTTTGTTCGTATTTTGTCCTGATAAGAAATTTTATAGAAATAAACTCCGCTGGCTACATTTTTCCCATCATCATCTTTTCCACTCCAAATGATCGAATGCTGACCAATTTCATAGATCTCATCGTTGATCAAAGTGCGCACTTTTTGTCCTCTGATGTTGTAAATCGTCAATTTGACTTGATCTTTCTGGGGAATGGAAAAACTGATCTTTGTTTCCGGATTGAACGGATTGGGAAAGTTTTGCGAAAGGGCAAATTCACGCCCAGAAACATCTGGAACAATTGTGGGATCGAGATCAGGGCCGATCATCAATTCCAACATCATATCTTCATTTCTGGATCGGGAATTTTGTTCTCCGCTTCCGGCTACTTCGGTGAATTGAATGATGAGTGGTTCTTCGCGTAGATCGACGACAGAGCCATCAGCGTGATTTTTTAGAAAGATGGAATATTCTTCTGGAATCTTTTTGAAAGATTCTGCGCTGATAAGCACATTTTGATCGGTGGAAAGCTGTAATTGCCAGCTCCATTCATGATTTTTCCAAGCTTGGATATCACGCGTGTATTCTCCAGAATTATTGCCCCAATCGTTATGCTGCGCTGTCAAAGAAATATTCGTAAATTGTGGGATAAAAGGTAGAGCAGGCAAGGCGGGAATATCTTCTGGATCATATTCATTTGCGGCGTTTTCCGCAGCACCAGCAAAGAATCGCACTCTTGTCTTTTCGTTGCTCAATTGACTCACGCCCAAAGTGATCTCCCACATCTCATTTTGCTCTCGATTTCCCCGTGATGCACCAGAAATTGGATAATTGAAAGTCATCGAAGCATTTGGATCAGTAGATTTGACGAACATTCCTTGCCAGGCTTGCAAAGGCGAATCTCCAAAAATAACACCATAGTTATTGTCAGCTGGATCATAAATATAACCATAATTAGAAATTTGATTAAGATCAATATTATCATTAAAGTTAACTGCCTTATCAAAAGGATTGGCAACAAGATGCCAAATATTGGAAGGTAGCAGGTCACCTGGTAGATTCAATGTTAAAGGATCTTCATCAACAAAACCAATTGCATCCACAAAGGTGTTATCTTCTGAAATATTCAGCCAATAACCTTCCCCCAATTTGATCGAATCCGGCGTGGCAAAAGTATTGTTATCCGGGTTATAGGTCAGGATCGAAGTATAATAGGGACTTGCATAAAAAGGAGTAATGTCATCAGCAAAAACATCAACAGGATTGCTATGACCCCATTCCAAGGTAACAGGAACACCCATCAATTTCCACCCTGGAGAATATGGTTCAGGATTAGCGATCACTTCATCAGGAAATTCCAGTGAACCAATTTCATTCTGCAAACAGATTGAACCGTTTCGCAAATGCAGGTCAATCTGATCTTCCGCATAAGTGATCTCTGTATCGACAAAATTTGGATCGTGATTCAGGTTCGCATTACCAGGATATGTTCCCGCTGCATAAGCGATATCGCTATTTCCAACATTCACTGATCCATTACTAATGATAGGATCATCCAAAGGTAAATCATTCCAGATGATACTATTATTAAATTCCAGATCGGAGTTATCAGCCACCACACCATTTTCTATAGAATAGAAGGTTGTTCTATCAACGTTAATATTATTGTTTTCAGAATAGATACCTATAGCCCCGGTGCGCGTAGAATCATTAACAAAAACTGTGGAATATTCAATATTGGATTGTCCATTGCCCATAAAGACAAAAGCGGTATCGCAATCCACTATTTCGCTGCCGATAATATCAGCATTAATATTTCCGAAAAATTTCACACCGTTATTACCATTTCTGGTGCTGTTAGTACTGTTTTTGATACGCAAATTCGTCAGGGTTATAGATGCGCGCGTCGTTGTGCTATCTTCGATCACCAACGCATTTGAATAATCTTCGATCTGCAGATCATTAATTTCAGCCGAATTCAGGTCTTTGATCTTCATTCCGGCTGTATTCTCTCGCGTGCTGTTCGTACTGTTTTTGATACGAATATTTGCCAGAACAGGCGCAGCCATCGCTGGTTGACCATTACCAATAATATTTACACCAAAAGAATAATTTTCGATTTCAATATCATTCAAGTTCGGGGTTGCACCTCCGCTGAGCGAAAGTCCCAATTGATCTGTCCGTGTGCTATTAGTACTGTTTTTGATGCGGATATTATCCAATGTGATAGAGCCTGAGGCTTGTTCGCCACCATCGACGATCAGTCCA
>JAGYMQ010000125.1 GCA_018400535.1 Candidatus Cloacimonadota bacterium | reverse complement strand
CGGATAAGAATAAAATCAGCATTGCCTCAGAAAATCTGACAAAAATCGAATTGATCTTGCCAGCCAATGTCACATATTTCTATCAAAAGGAAAAAGCTGATTTGAAATTCTCTGAAAAGTTTGCTTCACTAAATACAAATGATGGTGAAAATATTTTCTTTCAAAATGGTGAATTGACGATCAAAAGTGAAAAAGAAGATCAAATCGTGAAGATCAGTCGTCAGGGCATTTTCGTGATCGATGAAGATGGAAAAGTAGAGATCAGCTCGGACGGGATCGTTGTCGATAAAGATAATGAATTTAAAGAACATTCTGGATTTTGGGGCAAATTAGCAGGTGGTTTTATCAAAGTTGTCACAAAAAGCTCTCTATCATTATTAGGCAAAGATAGCTCCAGATTTGCGAAATACGTGATCAACGATTTGGAATCGAATGAGGAAAAAAATATCTTTGTTGATTTGGGAAAGTTGGGAAATAGATTTACTAAAGATTATGAGAAAACAGTTTATCCCTTGAAAAATTCGCAGCTGACAATTTTTAATAAAAATGGGGAGATCAAGGTCGAAAGCTGGAAAAAAAACGAGATCAAGATCAAGGCAGAAATTAATTCCAATTCTGAACAGGATCTCAAAAAAATAGAAATCGAAGTTGATGATAAAAAAGAGCTTGTGATCAAAACTGAACATCTTGAAAAAAAAATCAATGGTTATGTAAATTATCATATCTACATACCTAAAGATTTGATAATTAAAAGATTGCGAAGTTCAAATGGTGGCATCGAAGTTATTGATTGCATGGGAGATATGAAGATCGAAACTTCAAACAGCAAGATCGTGATGGAAAATTGTTCGGGAAGTTTTGATCTTCAGACAAGCAATGGCGCAGTAATGATCTCCGATATTTCTGGCTTGACTGATATTTTCACTTCAAATGGCAAAGTGAAAGCAAGCAACGTTTCGCAATTGAGAAATATTTCCACATCAAATAGCCCGGTGATCTTGAATTTACCAAAGATCACAAATGATTTGAATATTCGAACTAACAACGGTTCAGTGAATATTTATCTTGCCGAAAATTGCGATGTTAATGTTTCAGCTTCCACAAGCAATGGTAGCATAGAAATTGATGGCTTAGATTTCAAAAATGTTCAAAAGTCTGATCATCAATTCGAGGGAATCTTGAATAAAGGTGAATTCAAAATCGAAATTCATACTTCCAATTCCCAAATTAGAATTTCTAAAATATGAGATCGGTAAAGTCTTCTAAACACAAGAAAGCGACGTTACCAAATGTTGCTCGAATGTAATTTTTACGAAAAAAGTTTTATAAAAAAAGGAGGATCGATGAAAAAAACTGTAATGTTTTTGGTTGTTATTAGCTTTGTAATGTCCGCTTCTGCACATATTTCTGTTGCTGGAAATGATGATTTCTGGTCAGCAAAAAGAAATGCGGCAGCGATGGGAGTCGGTAATTCGAGTGGTTTCACGTTTGTAGGAAATTATGATGAAGATCATTACTATCAAGATTGGTATAGTCTTTATTTCAATTTTGACAATCTGGCGTACGTTCTGGAGCGAGATGTTTGTCAGGATTCACACACCATTGCAATTTCCACACCAATGAATGGGATTTCCAAAAATCTATATCTGGGTTCGAAATATTATTGGAAAAATAAATATTTCAAAGATGGAAATTTCAGTGCATCAATTCTCTATCGTCCGGTCAATTGCATCTCTCTCGGTGCGATCGCTAACAACATCGATACAGATGATATTGCCTATGAATTTGGCGCTGCTTTGCGTCCTTTCAGATTTCTTCCCAATTTCTGGAACCGCGTCACACTTTCTGCTGATTATAATTACATCGACGATGATTTATCTGATCCTGTGATTGGTTTGCAAACTGAGATTCTCGATGGTTTGAAACTGGGAGCAAATTATGATCTAACAAAAGAAGTTTTTGGCCTGAATTTCGGTATCAACTTTAGCAATTTGGGAATCGGAACACATCTTGCCATGGACGAGAATGATGAGTTCAAGGAAGGACAACAATATATCACGATTTCAGATAAGACTTTTCGTTCTTTCCTGAAAAAACCGAAAAGAGAATGTTTCATTGATTATAAATTGAAAGGTGATATCCTGGAAAAAAATCAGGAACAGAAAATTGGTCCTTTCACAATTGTTTTTGATAAAGGAAAAACTCTCTCACAAATTATAGATGACATTGAAAAAATGAAAAAGAATGACAAAGTGAAAGGTATCATTTTCAAATCAGGAAATTTTTACAGCAATTTTGCTCAACGCAAAGAACTGGCTGATGCCATATTAGACTTTAAATCAACTGGCAAAAAAGTGGCTTTCTATTATGAAACGATCGGTGGTGCGAATTATGCTTTCGCTGCTTCAATCGCTGATATGATCTATCTAAATCCGATCGGAATGATTGATCTGAAAGGTGTTTCGGTTTCAATGCCCTATGTGAAAAATCTTCTGGATACGCTGGGCATCGACGTGGTGAATTTGCGTTCTCATCCTTATAAAACTGCTGGGAATATTTTTTCTGAAGAAGAAATGACACAAGCAGAAAGAGCAACTTATCAGACACTTCTAGACGATTTCTATGACGAGATCACGAAAATGATAGTGTCCGGGCGTGGCAATAAACTGACCAGACCAATTGATGAGATCGTCGATGAAGGACCGTTTTGGGATGCCGAACGTGCTTTAGAATTGGGTCTGATCGACGAGATAATTTACGAAGACCAATTAGAGGATAAATTGAAAGATGCTTTCGAAATAAAAAATGTTACCAAAAATTTCAAGCAAAATAAAATTTGTTATGATTGGCATAAACCAGGAAAGGATAAGATCGCTTTGATCTATGCGATTGGAAATATTCACTCAGGCAAAGGAATTCCAGGTGGTTCAATCGGTTCTGAAACAATTGTCAAAGCGATCAAGAATGCCAGGGAAGACAGATCGGTGAAAGGTATCATCATTCGGGTGGATAGCGGAGGTGGTTCTGCTATTGCTTCTGATATCATTGCTCGTGAAATAGAGCTCTGTAAAACAGGAAAAAACCCTAAACCAATCGTTATCTCGATGGGTGGAGCTGCTGCCAGTGGGGGATATTACATCGCTACTTTAGCAGATAAGATCATTGCTCAACCCACAACTATAACTGGATCAATCGGAGTTATTGGAATATTTCCTGTTATGGAAAGACTTTTTGATAAGATCCATGTGAATTGGTCAACTGTTAAAAAAGGTAAACATGCTGATTTAGGGGCAATTCATCGTCAGATGACAGCTGATGAAAAGAATATTATGGAAAAATCGATTGAACATTTTTATGATCGGTTCATCACGCTCGTTGCAAAAGGCAGAAATATGGAAAAAGATGAAGTGCACGAAATTGCACAAGGTAAAGTCTGGACAGGGAAACGAGCTTTGGACAATGGATTGATCGATGCTCTCGGTGGAATGGAGCTGGCAGCGCAGGAAGTGAAAAAAATGGCTGATATCAAAAGAGAAATTGAATTCAAGGAATTTGACGGACAAGAAGAAAAAATGAAATTATCCATTAATATCGAAGCTCTTGCTTCTATTCCAGCTCCGCTTCGAGCAATGCTGGAAATTTCAAAGCAATTGGAAATGTTCGAAAAAGAAAATATCTTGATGATCCAACCAACTATCCCTGATTACAAGTAAGATTTCAGTTCAATTTGTCAAAATTAAGGAAACTGAATACAACCTGTCGCTATCAATTATGCGGCAGGTTTTTTTGTTGTTCTGAAAAACTATACGGCTGAAAATAGATTATATCCAATTATTAAAAATTGCATTTTTCTCTTTTTCTTCATCCTTCGACTCCGCTCAGGATGACAGAGTAAATTGCTCAGGATGACAGAGT
>JAGYMQ010000124.1 GCA_018400535.1 Candidatus Cloacimonadota bacterium | reverse complement strand
AAAAATCGGAACGGGTCTCCCCGCTCCGCATCCTGTTTATTTGAGTAACATCATTTTCTTGGTTATCTGCTGTTCTCCAGTTTTAAGTTGATAAAAATATACTCCACTGGAAACGGGTTTGTTGTTTTTATCTTTTCCATCCCAGATAATTGAAGATCGATTATTGAGATTTGGAAATTGTCTGATCTTCTGCCCTTTAAGATTGTAAATCACTAATTCTGTATCCTCTGTGCTCTCTGTGGTAGAAAAATTAATAGTAGTGCTTGGATTGAAGGGATTAGGGAAATTATTCAAACGAACATTCACCGGACTGATCGTATTTTCTTCGGTATCTGTAACAGGTCCCATTTCACCATACGTGCAATTCACTTCCATTGTTGGTGAACTATCATCGAGAGTAACCGTGTGATTTTCTCCAAAATCAGCTTCCCAATCATTTCCATTGCGAGCGAATTTGAATTCCAGATAGATCCAGGAACCTTCCGGGAAAGTGATATCAATTGTCCAAATATCATTTCCAGAATTTATTAGTGGATTGTTCAACAAGGCAAAATCCCAATCTAAAGGAACGACATTACCATTAATACCCAGCGAATCGAAAACAGCACCGGCGCTGGCAGAATCAGAGACGTCAACGTTGAAAGTTACCATCACATCTTGTGATAGAAAATCATCGGGATTGAGATTGTTGAAATAGACAACATCCAGAACCTGTGTCGAGCTGGAATCATCGATCTCCAATATGCGGTTATCGATCTGATCTTCAAATTGATCGCCATTCACGAATTTATATTCATGATTGGGATTGGAGCCAGCTGGAAAAAGAATTTCGCCAGTGTAGATATTGTCCATATCAGGATCTTGCAGAATATCTGATCCCGCTGTCCAATCGTTAAATGTTCCAGCGACAGAGACTTGTGTGACTTGTGTTACCATCGACATATTGACTTGAAAAGTTACCGTCACATCTTGCGCTGTGGGTGAGCCGATGTAGTAAATTCCAGGATTATCTGCATCGAAAGGTCCGTTATTATTTTGATCTGTTCCATAAGAATAGGTGCTATCCGAAGCATCGAAACCTTCACAATAAAAATTGATAATATCATCTTCTTCGAAATAGATTTCGGAAATATCTACTGAATATTCATCATTATTGCCGACCTCACCGAGATAGGGCATATCGATTTCTACAAATTGGTCTTCGTCAGAAAGTTTGTAAAACAATTTTGCTGAGATATTTTCTCCTTGTCCCGGTAAATTGGTCACTCCATCTTTCCAAATCTGATAATAAACTGTTATATTTTCATTGCTTATATGAAATGATTCGCTGTTTGGATAGATATTACCACTCCAACCAATTTCTGCTGATAAAAGGGAAACAAAACCTACAATAAGAAAAAGAGCTAATAATCTTTTCATTTTTTCCTCCTTCTTTGAAAGATTAATATTTTTTTATTTTTCGCAAGATTTTTATCCTTTCACACTGCCCAACGTTAATCCTGAAACCAGCCATTTGCTAAGTGTCACGAAAAGAATTATGACGGGAATGCTTATCAAGAGTGCACCAGCAGCATACATACCCCATTCTGTAGTCATATTTCCCTGCAAACTTTTTAGACCAAGCGGGATCGTGAACATATCTTCATACCACAAGACCTGCGCAGCTACAACGTATTCATTCCAGGCGGTCATAAAAGAAAAAAGAGCTGTGATTACCAGAGCTGGAGCTGCCAGAGGTAAGATTATTTTGTGAAAAGCATAAAATTTATTCGCTCCGTCGATCACTGCCGATTCTTCCAGGCTGGTAGGTATCGTATCGTAATAACCTTTCATCAGCCAGATAGAAAAAGGTAGTGCTGTGGCGCTATACATGATGATCAAACCGATGAAGCTATTTATCAACTGCAATTTGGAAAGCATGATGAATAACGGTAGAAGCAGCATAGTTGCCGGGAACATTTGTGTGACCAGTAAACCCAATAAACCAGCTTTCCTGCCGGGAAAGGAAAATCGGGAAAAGGCATAGCCGGCAAAAGAAGCCAGTACAACACCGATAATTGTAACAATAATAGTAACCAGCAGGCTATTTCTCACCCAGATCAGGAAAGGTTTTTGGGTAAAAAGATCCAAATAGTTCTGAAATGTTGCATCTTCTGGTATAATGCGTAAAGATTCGGTTAAAATATTGTCTCCCGGTCTTAGCGAAATACTCAAAACCCGCAGTATCGGATAAATTGCAATTAGAATAAAAACGAAAATAATGAAGTATATGAT
>JAGYMQ010000123.1 GCA_018400535.1 Candidatus Cloacimonadota bacterium | reverse complement strand
CCATTTTTATTGAAATATAATGTTTGTGGAAAAATTCGTTCCAAAAGTTTTCGGGAATTTTCGTCATTTCCGCAATTATAAGCCGATCGGAGAAATCTGATCGGCGTTTTTGTATTTGGAGTTTTGTTTTGTTCTATACTTATATTTTGTATTCTGATTCTAAAAATAATTATTATGTTGGTCATACTCATGATCTTGAGTTACGATTGGAACGCCATAATTCTCCTCTTTGTAAAGTTTTCACAAAATTTAATATCCAAAGGGTTGAATTTAGCTCTACTGTTTTTACACAAATTTTTTAGCTGTTATCAAAAAATCTAACATTCAATTCTTGACATTAAAACGGAAAGTGTGCAAATTTACTTTAAATAAATTTTTGGAAAAAATTATGAATATCTTTGTTGGTAATTTATCACGTAAAACCGAACAAAAGAAATTATTAGAAAAATTTCAGGAATTCGGGAGTGTTACGAGTTTTAATTATTTGATCGATAAAATCAATGGTGAATGGAAAACCTTTGCTTTTGTTGAAATGATGAATGAAGATGATGCCCAAAGAGCGATCGATGAGCTCGATGGTTTGGAAATAGATGGTAAGATCATCAGTGTTCACATTTCACGCTGGAGAAGAGAAGACCGCAGGAAATCGGGGCGTGGTGGTGGTAGGCGTTGGAATGATGCTGAACCAAAAAAATGGTGATGATGATGGATATTTATGTTGGAAATCTTCCTGCTTATAGTGATAAAAAATTTTTACAGGAAATATTCGAGGAATATGGTAAGGTAAATATTGTTTCACTAAAAAAAGAGATTGTAGATTCCAAATTAATTAAATATGCGATCATAAAAATTTTTGATGAAAAATCGGCTAAAAAAGCAATCATAGATTTAGATGGTCATCAGCTTGGAAATTCGATCATTCAAGTAAATCGAGCCAGAACGGGCGTCAAAGACCGACGCAAAGATACAAGAGTGGGCGGAAGAAGAGATTACGATCCACAAGTATTATAAAAGTTTTTCGATCTCTACTGCAAATTTTCGCACATCCTCTTTCACCATTTCAAATATTTCATTTGAGCGATGAAATTCCAATATTCCAATATCCTTTATCTTTGGCTTAATATAAATATCTGGTTGCCTCAGTTTCATTTGATATTCAAGAACTGATGCCTGCAAAATCTCATAGCTCATCATCATCGTGTCAAACCAATTTGGGATCTTGGTTTGTTGCGGTTTTCCTCTTACTCCAGAAACATCGATCGCAATAATTTTTTCACATTCTTTTTGAATGATATCATAAGGCAGATTATTTGTTGTTCCACCATCGATCAGGACCTTATCTTGAAAAACATAAGGTTCAAAAATGACTGGAACTGACATGCTGGCACGGATTGCCGGGATCAGCTCTCCCGTCTGAAAGACCACATCTTCTTCTGCCCAAAAATCCGTTGCCACGATCTTCAAGGGAATTTTCAAGTTTTCAAACGTTTTGACTGGCAATTTATTTTCCAAGAAATTAGTAACTTTATTTCCTTTGATAAAACTTTTCTTACTAAAAAACGAGACATCCACCAATTTGTGAGCTTCTTCCAATTTTTTATACAACTCTTTGATATCGGCTAAAGCTTCATTAATAATATTTTTGATGTTTTTTTCCTGTTTCTTTTTGTTGTTAGCAAAAGCGAATTCGAGATTATTATGGATATCTTTCAAACCGAGTTCACAGACAATCTTTTCGATTTCTCTTCCACTCAAACCGGCAGCATAGAATGCGCCAACGATTGCACCGATGCTGGTTCCAGAAATGATGCACGGTTTGATCTTTTTCTTATCTAGAACTTTCAAGAATTCAATGTGGCTGAGCCCACGTGCACCACCTCCGCCCAAAGTCAATCCAATTTTTTTCATAATCACCTCACTTCGAAATGAATTTCAAAATTGAAAGCAATCTTGACAAGAAAAACTTCATAAAGATTTTGGGAAAAATTATATTTTTGCGAGGAATTGAATTTGGAAAAAAAGCCGATCGGAATATTTGATTCAGGAGTTGGCGGTCTCACTGTTTATAGAGAGATCAGGAAGAAATTTCCCTACGAAGATATTATCTATTTTGGAGATACCGCACGTGTTCCCTATGGTCCCAAATCTCCTCAGACCGTGATCCAATATTCTTTGCAAAATGCGCGATTTCTTCTGCAGCAAGGAGCAAAGATTATCGTCGTGGCTTGTAATACTTCCTCTGCTGTTGCGCTTGAATTCCTCAAACGTCATTTTTTAGTTCCAGTTATCGGCGTCATCGAACCCGGAACAAACGCTGCCATTGAAAAAAGTTTGACGGGAAAAATTGGAATCATCGGAACTGAAGGAACGATCCGCAGCAATGCTTATATGGAAGCCATCGCAGAGAAAATTGATTCTGCTGAAGTTTTCAGTAGCGCTTGTCCACTTTTTGTTCCGTTGGCAGAAGAAGGATGGCTTGATCATCCAGTAACAAAAATGACGATCCGGAAGTATCTGCAGCCGTTCATTTCCAAAAACATTGACACTTTGATCTTAGGTTGCACACATTATCCGATTTTGAAGCCAGCGATAAGAAAATTTTTGGGAAAAGAGATCAAGCTCGTTGACAGTGCAATTGCGATTTCTAACGAACTCAAGGAGATTTTACCCGATAAAGAAACAGAAAGCTTGGGAAAGAGCCAATTCTTTGTGAGCGATAATGAAGAGAAATTTCAGAAGATCGCTTCTTTGATCCTAAAACATCCAATTGAGCCGATAAAAACTGTGAAGTTGGGAGAAAGCTGGTATATTGAATAATTTTTCAGATCATATCCATAATATCATTTCGAATTTTTTGATGATCAAAAAGGGTGATGTCGTCTCTATTTCGGGTATTATTCACAATTCAGATGATGCTGATGATCCACTTTATGAACTGCCTTTCATCGAAGAATTGGCTGTTCAGATCAGAAAGAAGAGAGCTTTCCCTTTTTTGGAACTTTCGACGGAAAATCTCAAGAAAAGATTTTTCCAGGAAATGCCCCAAGAAGTTTATTCAGCGGATCCTCATTATTATAAAAATTGGATTGATACGATCGATTTTTTCATCGAGATCGGTTGGGAAAATTTTTCCAATCGATCACATTCTGATGGTGATGAAAAGGTCAAACGCATTCATGATACGATGCTTTATCTGATCGAACATTTCATCTCGCAGCACAAAAAGATGATCTTTCTAAATTTTCCCGATCAAGAATTAGCCTTGATCACCGATCAAAAGTTGGCCGAATTGCAAAAGATATATTTGCGGGTGATCAATTGTGATTATAATTATCTGAATCTGATCGGAAATGACCTGAACGAAAATCTGATCTCTTTCCAGAATTATTTAATTTATGACGAAGATCATCAGCTCAATTTCAAGACGATACGCAATGCTCACACTCTTTATGCTGGAAATATCAAGGATAGATCCATCATTACTTTGCCCAGCGGATTCATCGAACTGCAGTTGGATCGTGAAGAGATCAACGGTGAATTTCGTGGTGAGAAAGTGTATTATAAAGATAAAATATTAGAAAATGTTAAACTAAAATTTGAAGCGGGAACAGTTCGATACGTGGTCTTCAAAGAAAATAATGAAAACAATTTTGTGTTGCAAAATGAATTGATGAACAGTCTTTCAAACTGCCTTTTAACAATTGGATTTAATGATGAGATCATAAATTACACGAATTATTTTTATTATGATCGTTGCATCAAAAATAATCATTCTCTGATTTTTTTCGATCGAAATAGCGAACCTATCGTAATTTCTAATAAAAATTTGAAAATGAAAAAAAGACATTAAAAAGAGGAAAAATGGCAAAGCATATTTTTGTGATCGGTGGAGTTTTATCTTCCTTAGGAAAAGGGATCGCTTCTTCTTCCATTGGATTATTGATGAAAAAAATGGGCTACAAAGTTGTGATCCAAAAACTAGATCCCTACTTGAATGTCGATCCAGGAACGATGAGTCCCTTCCAACACGGCGAAGTTTTTGTCACTGATGATGGAGCAGAAACCGATCTTGATCTGGGCCATTACGAAAGGTTTATCGGAAGAGCACTATCCAAAAATTCAAATTCCACGACTGGTCAGATCTATGATGTCGTTCTCACAAAAGAGAGAAGAGGTGATTATCTGGGGAAAACCGTTCAGGTCATTCCGCATGTGACGAACGAGATCAAACGACTCATCCGAAAAATGGATGGTAATAACGACATCGTGATAACTGAGATCGGCGGCACCGTTGGTGATATTGAAAGTTTGCCTTTTTTGGAAGCGATCCGACAATTCCGTCTTGATGTTGGATTGGAAAATTCGCTTTTCATTTTTTTAACTTACGTTCCATACATCAAAGCTGCTGGAGAATTGAAAACGAAACCGACGCAACACGCTACCACAAAACTGCGTGAGATCGGGATCCAACCTGATATTTTGCTTTGTCGCACAGAAAGGAAACTTAGCGATGAAATAAAATCTAAGATCGCTTTATTCACAAATGTTCAGAAAAGTCGCGTCGTTGATGCGATCGATGTGGAAACGATTTACGAAGTCCCGAAATATTACATGGAAACGAAGATCCACGAAAAGATCTGCGAGCAATTTCATTTGATCCAACGCCAAATAGATTTTTCTGAATGGGATAGATTGATCAATAATATCAAATATTCCACTGAAGAAGTGCGGATAGCTGTTTGCGGAAAATATGTGGAGCATCAAGATGCTTACAAAAGCGTTGAAGCTGCTTTGATCCATGCTGCGGCTCACAACGAAAAAAAATTGGTAATTGAATGGATCGATTCGGAAAAAACTTTTTCTAATAAAGATATCGAGCAAAAGTTAAAAAAAGCTGATGGGATCTTGATCCCAGGTGGTTTTGGAATTCGTGGTATTGAGGGAAAAGTTCAGATCGCAAAATATGCGCGAGAAAATCAGATTCCTTTTTTTGGGATTTGTCTTGGAATGCAGATCTCAGTGATCGAATTTTGTCGCAATGTTTGTAAGCTGGAAGATGTTGATAGCCGAGAATTTGACGAGCATTGCCAGAATCCAGTCATTGATCTGATGGAAGATCAGCGTTATATTGAGAGAATGGGTGGGTCAATGCGATTGGGTGCCTATCCTTGTGTGATCAAAGAGAATTCGCTGGCTCACAGAATCTATGGTGAAAGAGAAATTTCAGAAAGACATCGGCATCGCTACGAATTCAATAATAAGTATCGAGAATTATTTGAAGAGAAAGGAATGATGATTTCTGGAACCTCGCCAGATGATCTTCTTGTTGAAATTGTCGAAATTCCTGAACATCCATTTTACATCAGCGTTCAGTTCCATCCTGAATTCAAGTCAAGATTGGAAAGACCGCAGCCGATATTTTATCAATTTATCAAAATTGCCGCTCAGAAAAAATAATTTATTTTTCGATCGAGAAACTTTTGATCAGATGGATCTCTACTCTCCGATTTTTTTCCTGATGTTCGGGAGTATCATTTGGTACTAAAGGTTTGAATTCACCATATCCCATTGCCTGCATCTGTTCTGGAGAAAAGAAATTATTATCGATAAAAAAACGAACAACATTCAAAGCTCGCCTGGTCGAAAGTTCCCAATTTGACGAATATCTTCCTCCAATAATTGGAAGATTATCTGTGTGTCCTTCCACTCTGATCTGCCAGCCGGGTTCATTGGCAATTTTATTTTTGATATTTTGAGCAACCTGCGTGAGCACGCGCAAAGCTTCCCATTTCAGAAGAGCCTCACCGCTATTGAAAAGAACAGCTCCCGGAATACGGATCATTTGTTCTTGAAAATCTAATAAGCTATCCAGAACAGCTAATTCTTTCAATTTCTCATTCTGATGCACGATTTGTTTGTTTTGTTGCACAATTTTTTGGTTCTTTTGGAAATCAGTGATCACATAAAAAAAGACAAAAAAGACAAGTAGCAAAGCCATCAGATCTGCATAAGGTACCATAACATCCAGCAAATTTTCATTTTCGGAAGTTTCGTCGTTAAGATCGTCCAGACGTCTTTCCAGTGAGATTCCGCTTAATTTATCAATATTGCTCATTATGTGATATAACCCAACAATTTTTCTTTTAGTATTTGAGAATTTTCTCCAGCGCGGATCGCCAGCACTCCGACGATGATGATATCGCGCACTCGTGTATCGATCTGATTTTTATCTCTAATTTTTCCAGAGATCGGTTTAAAGACCAGAGCAGATAAAATTAATCCATACAAGGTTGTAACTAATGCTAATCCCATTGCCGCAGGAATCGCAGCAGGATCTTTCACTTGATGCAACATCGAGATCAAACCAATGACTGTTCCCATCATACCGAACATGGGCGAGAAACTTCCAGCAATGCGAAAAACTCTTTCGGCAATGATATTGCGTTCTGTGATCGTCCGATTTTCTCTTTGCAAAATATAATTTATATCTTCCGCTTCCACGCCATCTGCCACCAGATTGATCGCTTTGTAGAAAAAAGGAATTCCCTGAATTGATGGGTCTTCCAGAAGTTCTTTTATCGACATTTTATGGGATCTGCGACATGTATTTACAACCAGATTAAGCATATCTGAAGGATAGTATTGTTTGTAACGAAAAATATTCCGAAAAGAGATGTATGCTTTTTGCAGAGCCATTGGTGAAAAATAGATGATCAGAGCTGCGAGTGTGCCACCAAGCGTGATCGCTAAAGCTCCCAGATTGACATAAAGACCTGGCTGTTGTGTGAGAAAGATCACCAGAATGATCAAGCCGAAACCAAAAAATAATCCGATAATCACTGAACCTTTCATAATTAATCCTTTAGATAACCCAAAATTTCTCTGAATTTCATCAGCATTTCAGATTTGATGTTGTTTTTTTCAACTTCAGAAATGCTATCCAGAAATTCCATCTCTTCACTTAAGATCGCTTTTGCTCTTGGCGTCAGGATCGATAAAAATCTTTTAGCTAGATCATCAGCGCTGATCTTCAGGAATTTTGCCAGCTCTGTGTAATCAGCCTTTTGTAAAACACATTCGATCTGCTCGGAAGAAAGCGTCGGAATATCTTCCAATAAAAGAACTTTTTTTCTGATCTCAACGTAACTTGATGAATCTTCTGCTTCAATTTCTGCCAGAATTTCTTGCGCATCTTCATCATTCAGAGAATTCAGAATTTTGATGATTTGTTTCGAACTATTATAAACATGTTTTTCACTTTTTCCGATATCAGCAAATTTCTGAGATAATTTTTTATAAAGGTCTTTGATATTTTGTTGGGGAATAGATTTTTTACTCAGCATTTGTGGTAAGATTTTCTTTCTAATCTCAGGATATTGCTTGAAATATCTACTGGCAAGCTCTTCCGAAATATTGATCAATACGAATATTTTTTCCTGATCTGTCAAAGTTTGCATCAGATCAAAAAAACCTGGAAGACTCATATCTTCCAGATAATCAAGATCAGTCATATCGTTTTCCTTTTTTTCGTTGATAACTTTGATCGGAATTGGTTTACTCGAATCAAATGACGGTCTTTTTTCAACATTAGGGACATTATAACCTAAATTTCCTTTCACGCGTAATACCTTTCCAATATCGCTAATGCTGATATTTTGTACAGCTTTGGAAAGATTGTTCATTCCCAAGAGAAACATCACGATGAAGAGAAAGATCAAAAGCAGCAATATCAAGCCAAAAATGATGAAGATATTTTGATTCAAGAAAATGTCTGTTTTTTCCGTGCTTTTTGAAATGTTAGATGAAACAGTTTGGATATTCTGGATATTGAGCTGATCTCCCTTTTCTGGATTCAGATCAAGCCAAAGTGTGATATTCTGGATCAAAAAATCTTTCATATCTTCTGCGATCTTTTCTTTCACATAAACCGTAATCTCTTTTTTTACAATGCGAGTGGGATAAGTCTCTTCTTCGTCAATCGTTGTCGGCATCACTGATTTTGATTTGGCGATAGGCAGACCGGGCAGACTTTTGCTTTCATCGAGCGCAGAACCATATACTTCCAATTTGCTGGAAGGATATTTCAAAGTGAGATTGGCGATCACGATCGTTTCTCCGATGATCGGTTCCAGAATCGATTCGATCCAGCTTGCCATCGATCTTTCGGCCTCGATCTCTCGCACCGTTTCGATCTTGATCTCTGCTGACGATCCAATTGCCAATAAGATCAAGAACAGTAACAATATTTTCTTCATAAAAAATTCCTTATTCGCCGATTAACATTTTTTTCATTTTTAATAATTCTGCGTTATCAGGATCGATTCGCAATCCGATATTCAACTGGTGAAGCGCTTCTTCCATATTTCCCAGACGATAATAGATCGAAGCGAGACGCAGATAGGAAAGCGAAAAATCGGGAGCGATCGTAATGGCTTTCTCACATTCTGTTATCGCCAGATAATATTCTTCCTGATAATAATGTTCCAGCGCTTTGTTTAGATGCATCGCTGCTTGATTGACATTTTGCATTTCCACACGACGGATATTTTCTTTTTCTGCATCAAGATAATCCTGGATATCTTGTTCATCTACAACTTTTTCGTAAATTCGAATCGTATCGTAGATCGTCTTTTCTCGCACCAGCGTGTCGATCTTGACTTTTTCCACAAAAACAGTATCGATGCTGACGTTGAGCGGCCTTCCTAAATCACTTTGGAATCCTGAAAGAAAATTATTTTCTCTTTGAACACTGTTTCCGAAATCGATCTTTAATCCAAAAAAATGGTCACCAAAATCTGATTCTAATTCATTTCCCAGATAAAAATAATCGTTATCAAGTTCAGCAAATAGCTGATATTGGAAAGAATAATCTAACACAATATTGATAAACTTAGGAGAATAATTCTGGTCTTTAAAATCTTGCCAGTATTGAGAAAAAAGATCGATGCCGAAACCACCTGTGAAATAATTATTGTTCATTCCAGCTCGTAAGATGATATTTTCGGCAAGTAAATATTCTGATCCTAAATGTAATCTAAATTCTTTGTCATTCTGGAAATAAGACAGATCGGAAGCAAAATTAAATCTGCGCCAATAACGATTGTAGCCGATCCCGACAGAGAAAGGTAATTTGTCGGGTTCTTCGATACCAAGATCAGATTGCATAATGTTTCGCAATTTTAGGCCAATATTGGAAAGAGAATCCAGATTGTAATGCAATCCCAATTCCAGATCAATTGCATTAGAATTCTCATTAGTATTTCCACCATAACGCACAAAGTAGTTATAAACACTGATTCCAGCTGCAAAGCGATTTTTCAATTTTTTGGGAAAAACTTTGCTGCCAAAATGAAAACCAAATCTTCCTTCATCAAAATCGTTGGAATTGAACAATCCACCTGTCAAACCAAAACTTCCTGGGAAAAATCGGGTTGGAATAGCTAAATAGGCGAAATTCTGATAGATATTATCATTATCCATTTGAATGAAATAGGGACGCGTGTCAGTGATCAATTCGAAATAATTGAATTGATGTAGCAGAGCTGGATTCCAAACTGCTGCCGAAGCATCTTTGGCTGAACTGATCCCGGTGAAACCGAGAGCTGCACTGCGCACTCCGCCATTATCAAAATCATAGCTAAAACAAAAGATCGGCAATAAAAATAATAATATCAAAATTTTTTTCATAGTCCTACCTTGCGATTATTACACTTCCTTGATAGATTTTTTTTTGGATCCTGACTTGATAGATATAAAATCCACCGCTCACTTTTTTACCATTGTGATCTCGTTTATTCCAAAGATAAATTTTAGGAATTTCTCTATTGATGGAAGATGTTGATAATTCAGCGATCTGTCTTCCTTTACGATTTAAAATTCGGCATTCTATTTCTTCTACCATTTTGGTTGTGAAGATCTTTATTTCACAATTTTCATCGTTCCAGCTCACAACGTGCGGCACGATTTCCACTCTTTCTTCTATCGTTTCGGTATTTATTTCACTTTTACATTGGAATGAAAATTCGTAAGTTTGCATCATATTTGGAATTATAGCCAGATCTTGAGCTGTTACTGACACATTCACGATCTGCTCATCTGTGAATGGAATATCGGGTTGATAAACCAATCTATAACCACTTCCCACTGAAGAATCTGCGCTCAGAGAATAAGCTGATATTATCTCATTTTCCACTTGAAAATTGATCGAAGCAGAATCAACTCCGCTAATTTCGTCGGAAATATGCAGACGAATGCTGGTGTTTGCTGGAATTTCTTCTGCTCCATTCTCTGGAAATACTCCCCAGACAAAAGGAGCTTCCTGATCGATAGCAAGACATTGAAAAGAAAAATTGTAAGTTGGCATCTGATGAGAAGGACTGGCCAGATCAGCTGCTTCGATCGAAACATTCACCGTGTCACCAGCGGAAAAATTATTATCGGGATTGATCTCGATAAAATAATCTTGAATTGAACCAGAATAATAGAGATTATTTTCCGCAACTGAATAAAGAATATCATTTACAATAACTTGAACAGAATCAATATCTACACCATAACCGATATCCTGAAGATGAAAAGAGATATTGGAATCGAGCGGAATTTCTGAGGAATTTGGAGTTGGTGAAATTTCGCTGATCGTTGGCGGCTCAGCATCCTCATAGCATAGAAAATTAAAGCTAAAATCTTGCAATAGATTTGCTGGTTCTGCCTGATCGGCTGCACTGATATTGACTTGAATTTGTTGACCGAAAACAAAATTATTTTGCAAATCCAGAATTATCCGATAATCATCGGGATCGCCCGTATAGGTCAGATTTCCACTATTGATATTGTGAAGCGAATCATTAACTTCGACCAAAAGCGAAGTGATATCAACGCCAGTTTCATTGTCCAAAATATTGAATTCGATATTAGAATCGAGCGGAACTCCATTTGATCCCGGTTCAGGTAAAATATTTTCCAGATAGGGAGCTTGATCATCTATTTCCAAAAAGAATTGAAAATTATAAGTTTGCATAAAATTTGAAGGCTGAGCCAGATCATTTCCAGAAATAGCTACCGAAACTGAATCGTTGTAAACAAAATTTGAAACCAGGTCAATTGTGATAGAATAGCCATTTGAAATCGGAAAATAGGAAAAAGAAGTATTTAAATGAGTGTAAAGTACATCGTCTATCACAACTTCTACGCTGTTAATATCGACACCTTCGATATTATCATAGATATTGAAACTGACGTCTGTATCGATTGGATTATTCGTCGAATTCGGTTGCGGTTGCCATTCTCCAGTATAAGGCGGTTCCACATCTTCTATCACAAAAAACTCATAGGAAAATTCTGACATTGTCATTCCGTTGATATCGTCTGCGTTGATCTGCACAAAAACTGTATCTCCCAAACCAAAATTAACAGGAACATCGATCTCAACGTTATAATCATTGGGATTACCTGAATAGTTAAAATTCTGATCGTTATGAGTATAATTAACGTTTTGGATCGTGACAAGCACCGAGCTGATATTGACGCCGACACCACTGTCATAGATATGGAAAGCGACATTTGTATCAAAAGCAACGTTTGTTGCATTCATCTGAGGATCGAGTTCGCCAACATAAGGCGGCTGCAGGTCCTCGATACATTGAAAATAATAGCTGTATGAATCCATAACGTTTGGCGGATTTGCTAGATCTTGTCCATCTATCTGGATATTAACTATTTGTTCAAACTGAAAATTATTTGGTGGATTGATCGTGATGATGAAATCCTGCGGCGATCCACTAAAAAAAAAGTAACCGCTTGTGTAATCGTAAATTATGCTATCGATAGCAACTTCGACCGAATTTATATCAACACCATCCTCATCGTCATACATATGAAAAGTGATATCGGTATTGACTGGAATTCCAACCGCATTGCTCGCTGGATAGAGAGGTTCAACGTAGGGTGGTTCTTCATCGGCAAACATCAGAATTGAGAAGAACATAAAAAACAGAATAAAGTTATATCTCATTTTTTTTGACCCTTGAATTTGTCTTTGAGAAAGTTTATATTTTTCACGTTATTGAAGACAGCTAATATTTCGGCAGCGATCGCTAAGGAAATTTCTGAAGTTGTTGTCTTTCCGATATTTAATCCGATGGGTGCATAAAGATTTTTGGGAAGTTCATAACCATTTTTTTTGATATAGGCCAGAGTTCCTTGTACTTTCGATTTTGAACCGATCATTCCAATATATTTGACATTGATCTTTTTTTCAGCAAGAAAATTCAAGATTTGATGATCAAAACTGTGATTATGTGTGAAAATGATGATTGCATCATTTCTCTGAAAATTGGTCTGTTGCAGAAATTCTAAATAGTCACGATTGTAAATTTCACTGGCTTCTGGTATTTTTTCAGCTTGAGCAAACTCTGCTCGATTATCGATCACAATACAGGAAAATCCCAGGGAATTCAGCAATGGAACAGTACTTTTACACAAATGACCAGCTCCAAAAAGATATACCTTTTTATCTGTTCCAAAATATTCAAAGAAAACTTTTGCTTGACCTCCGCAAGCCATTCCGATGCCACTTTCATCGTCAGTTAATTGAAATTCTAAAAAAGCATTATCTTCAGTTTGCAAAAGCTCTTCGCATTTTTGTAAAACCAGTCTTTCCAGTTCACCTCCACCAACTGTCCCCAAAAAATTTCCATCAGAAAAAAAGATCAGCTTGAATCCCGTTCTGGCGGGAGATTGTGCTTCTGCTTGCACAACAGTGGCAATTACAAAAGGTGTGCCTTTTTTCTTTTTTGCGATTGCTTTTTCCAGAACTTCAATAAATTGATCTTTCATATTTTTCTTTTATCCTCAAATATTTTTCTCTTGTATTGATATTTTCCAGGATGCTCTCATCAAAAACTTCCAAGAATTTTCTTTCAGCTGAAAATTCATTAATAACATTTTTCAGATTAGAACCAACACTTTTTGATAAGATAATATCGATGAGTTTTGGTGATAATAGCAGCGGATGACCTGCTTTGTTCTGGAAAGATGGTTGGATAAGCAATTCTTTGCCAGAATATCTTTGTATCAATTTTTGGTAGATCTGGAGTGGAATCGATGGTTGATCAATCATCTGCAACAGTACAGGATAATTTTTGGGAACTGATCGTAGTCCTTTTTGGATGGAAGAAAACATACCCAGTTCGCTGTTTTCATTTTTCACGAGATGACAGGGAATATCAAGTTCAGAGAGGATAAATTTAATTCGCTCAAAATTTTTTCCCAGAACGATGAAAATTTTAGCTGCGACGTGATCTAATTTTTTTATAATGTGCTCAATGAAGCTGGATTGATTGATTGGTAGCAGGGCTTTCTCAGAGCCCATTCGACTTGATCTACCAGCTGCTAATATCAGCGCATTTATCATAATTCACCTCATTTCAACACATCAATCTATAACAATTTATTTGACACAATAATGAACAATTACAATATTACAAAAAAAAGAAAAAAGATATTGTGTCAATATTTTAGATGAGGTGTTTATGAATCCACAAGAAAAATTATTTAATCATGTTAAGAATATGACGAAAATAGGAATTGCTTTGACGGTTGAGAAAGATATCAATAAATTTTTTAAAATGGTTTTGGATGCAGCTATGTCTTTCACAAATTGTGATGGCGGAACGATCTACACGCTTTCTGAAGATGGAAATGCCTTAGATTTCAAGATAATATGCACTTTTTCTATGAATCTGGAATTAGGCGTCGCTGATACTGCCAGCTGGCATAGCGTCCCTCTTTATGATGAAAATAAAAATCCCATTTACAAAAATTTTTCTTCCTACGTGGCGCACACCCGTAAAGCTTGCAGCGTCGAAGATGCCTATCATCAGGATATTTTCGATAATAGCGGAACAATTAATTATGATAAGAACCACGATTATTATTCCAAATCGATGGCAGCAATTCCGATGCTTGATCACGAGGAAGAACTACTTGGCGTTATCCAATTGATCAATCCTTTGGATGAAGAGGGAAACATTATCGCTTTTACTGATGATCATCTTTCGACACTCACTTCTCTCGCTTCACTTGCGGCAGTGGCTTTGACGAATAGAAAATTGATCGAAGGCTTAGAAAATCTCTTGATGCAATTCATCAAAAGCATCGCGAATGCAATCGATCACAAATCAAAATATACAGGTGGTCATATAAATCGGGTCGCGCATTTATCAGAGAAGATCGCTCAATCAATTCAAGAAGACAAGGGTTTTTATCAAAAAGTTAAATTTTCTGAAGATGAATTGCAAGAATTAAACATTGCTGGTTGGATGCACGATATTGGTAAAATAACCACCCCTATTCATATTCGAGATAAATCCACAAAACTCGAAACGATCTGTGATCGTATCAAACTTGTAGAAATGAGATTTGAGATCATAGAAATTATTCTTAAAGAAAAAATGATCCAAACCAGAGATCGGAATATTCGTGAGAAATTGCAAAAGGATTTAGAAAATCTTGAATCTGATAAAGAATTTATCACTCGTGTAAATTTTGGTGGTGAATATTTGAGCAAAGAAGATTTTGATCGCATTAAAAGAATTGCTGATTTTTCCTATAATTTTCATGGGAAAAAATATATCTTGATCACGCCAGAAGAAGCAAAAAATCTGGCGATCGAAAAAGGAACTTTGCTTCCAGAAGAAAAAGATATCATCGATGAACACGCTTTGATCACTCACGAAATGTTGAATGCACTAACCTATCCCAAAAAATTCAAGAATGTTCCACAATATGCCTCTGAGCATCATGAAAAGCTGAATGGAAGCGGTTATCCTTTTCATAAAAAAGCACAAAATATTCCTCTCCAGTCTCGTATCATTGCTCTAGCAGATATTTATGAAGCACTCACTGCTTCTGATCGGCCCTATATTAGAGAGGAAAGAGCAAGAACACTCACTGATGCCTTAAAGATCCTCGCTTATATGGTTAATGATGGCGAGATCGATGCTCATCTTCTCGATCTTCTTCTGGATTCGGGCTTGTATATGATTTATGCAAAAGAATTTTTGCAACCAACGCAAATCGATAATGTTGATATCAAGACCATCAAATCGATCTATCACTCATAATGGAAAAATTATCGAAAACTAAAGTAAAAGAACTTTCCAAACTCAAACAAAAAAAATATCGTGAGAAGAGCGAATTTATTTTGTTGGAAGGAAAACGCTTGATTTCACAAGTTCTTTCTTATGGAATTATTCTGGAAGAACTTTATCTGGTTGATCCTGAAGATAAAATGAACTTTTTTGCTAAAGAAACCTATCAGATCACAACAGCGCAGTTAACTCACATCACAAACACGAGACAACCTCAAAAGGTAGCTGCTGTAGTGAAAAAAAAATTCATTCCTCTCCAAAGTAACAAATTTCTATTATATCTTGATGATATCAAAGAACCAGGAAATCTGGGAACGATCATCAGGACTGCGCTTGCTTTTGATATGGATGGAATCGTGCTTTCGCCTTTTTGTTGCGAATATTACAATCCAAAAGTCGTCAGAGCTTCTTTGGGTGGTGTGTTTAAATTGCCACTCATCGTCAAAGATCATCTTTGGCTGAAAAAACAAAATGCAATAAAGCTGGCGCTTGCTATGGATAATTCTGAAAATATACTTCAATATTCGCGACCAAAAGAAAATTTGATCTTGATCTTGGGTTCGGAAGCTTTTGGAATTTCGAAAAAAAATCTGGAAATTGCAGATGATTACATCAAAATTCCCATTTCAAAAAAGATGGAATCACTCAATGTTGCTACGGCAGCTGCGATCGCAATGTTCCACTTTGTTCAGCGGAAAACATTGTGAAAAAAAAGAGCGGACAATTAACCGACAAAAAGATCTGGTTAGCTCCTTTGGCTGGTTATACCGACCAGGCATTCCGCTTGATCTGCAAAAAATGCGGAGCTGATGTTTTGGTGAGTGAAATGGTGAGTGCGGACGGCATTATCTATAATCTTCCCAGAACTTTTCCTTATACAGAATTTTCTGAAAGAGAGAGACCTTTTGGGATCCAAATTTTTGGTAACGATCCTGAAATTATGCAAAAAGCTGCTTCCATCTTGATCAGAACAAATCCAGATTTTCTCGATATTAATATGGGATGCCCGGTAAAAAAAGTGGTGAAACGCGGAGCTGGCTCTGCTTTGATGAAAGACGTCGTTCTTGCCAGCAAGATCGTGAATAAAATCAAAAAAATTTCTGATTTAGCAAAAATTCCCATCTCAGTCAAATTTCGTGCTGGTTGGAATGATTCTTCTATCAATGCAATTTCTTTTGGAAAAGCGATGGCAGAAGCTGGCGCAGACTTTTTGTGTTTGCATCCGCGCACAAAACGGCAGATGTTTTCTGGGAGTAGTGATTGGCAGCTGATTAAATTCTTGAAACAAGAGGTGAAAATTCCAGTGATCGGTAATGGAGATATTTTTGCTGCACAAGATGCCGAAAAAATGTTCAAACAAACTGGATGCGATGCTATCATGATCGGACGTGGTGCGCTTGGAAATCCCTGGATTTTTACAGAGATCAAAGAAAACAGCGAAATCTCTTTCGAGCATAAAACTAATTTGATCAAAGAACATTTTTCATTGATGATCGAACAAAAAGGAGAGAAAAAAGCACTCATCGAAATGCGATCACATTTTCATTATTACACAAAAGGTTTGCATGGTGGAAAAAAATTAAGAGAAAAAATTAATCATTGTAAAAATTCACAAGAAATGATCAATAGTATCGAAAAATTATATTTGGATAATTATGAACGAAATTGATAAAATTCTCTGGCAAGTAAGATTTGAGGAAAAAAGGAATTGGCTAAAAGCAAAAAGAATTTTGCAAAAAGGATTGCGTTCTTATCCAAGAAACAAAAAATTAGTTTCTCGTTTAGGAAAATTATATCAAGCTCAACGCCTTTACAACAAAGCAATCGAAGTCTATTTGCAAATATTACAAAATAATCCTTCAGACGAGAAAATTATCTTCCAATTAGCCAATTGTTATCTATTGCAAAAAGAATATCGTCTTGCTCTCAATCAATTGAAAAAGATCAATTCTTCTTTTCCCGAATTGCATTATAATCGCGCCTATGCCTATTCCAAGCTGGAATATTTTCAGCAGGCGATCGCAGAACTGGAGCAGATAAATATGGATGCCACTCTCAATGAATTGCCGATCATTTTTCAAGCAGAGCTCAATTTTATCAATAGAAATTATGAAAAGGCTTTGAAACTTCTGGATAAAGCAGAAAAAAAATTTGGGGAAAAAGGCACAATCTATTATCTGCGCGGATTGATCAATGTTAACAAAAGACATTATCTGAAAGCCTTTGTAGAATTTAAATATGCCGAAAAAATGAGAATCGATAACATTCATTTTCTTCGAAATTATGCTTATACTTGCGAGCAGATCGGGAAGGATAATAAGGCGATCGAGGTCTTATTGCTGTGTTTGAAAAAAGCTCCCTTCGATATCAAAGCTCATATTGATCTGGGAAAATTATATTTGAAACTGGATCGTGTTTTCGAAGCTTACTCAATAATCGAGCAGGCAAAGAGAAATCTTCCATTTTCTGTATCTCTTGCTATGCTGTTAAATCAGATCAAAGAAAAGATCGATAAACTGGAAGAATGATGTATATCCTGCAGATCATACTCGTTTTTTTTCATATTCTTGGATTTCTTGCTGCTTTGGATGCTGTGATCAAAGGCAGAACTTCTCAAGGTTCGATCGCTTGGGTAGTTGCGCTCATTTTCATTCCATACATTGCTTTGCCTTTCTATTGGGTCTTCGGTAGCAGGAAATTTTATGGCTATATCAATGCAAGACGTGTCGGAAATCTGAAGATCAATAAAATTGCTCAGGAACTGAAAAATAAGCTTGTAAACAAAAACTTGGTCGCCGATGGTGAAGAGCATGATCTTTTAGTTCTGGAAAAACTGGCGCGCATTCCTATCACGATCAATAATCACGCAGAATTGTTGATCAATGGTGAAGCTACATTTCTCGCCATGTTTCAAGCTATCGAGGCAGCAGAAGAATACATTATTGTCCAATTCTATAAGATCATAAACGACAATTTAGGAAAAAGACTGCAAAAAGAACTGATCGCAAAAGCAAAGGAAGGCGTTGCTGTTTATCTTCTTTATGATGAGATCGGCTGCCATCAACTCCCAAAATCCTATCTTAAAAAATTGACACAAAGTGGTGTGAAGATCAGTAATTTCAGAACAGAAAAGAAATTTGGTGGAAGATTGAGATTGAATTTTAGGAATCATCGTAAAATTGTAGTCATTGACGGAAAAACTGCATTTGTTGGTGGTTTTAATATTTCTGATAAATATTTGGGAATTGATCCAAAATACGGCTTTTGGCGAGATACTCATGTTCAGATCGAAGGTCCAGCTGTGCAATGTATTCAGTTGCCTTTCATCTCTGATTGGTATTGGGCGATCGGTGAAGTGCCAAAATTGAGCTGGGAACTGAATTCAGCACCGCGATCTAAAACAAAAATATTAACTCTTCCCAGCGGCCCAGATGATGAGCTGGAAACTTGTGCTCTGCTCTTTGTACATGCGCTCAATTCTGCCCAGAAAAAAGCCTGGATCATCAGTCCCTATTTTGTTCCAGATGAACAGGTTGTGACAGCTCTGCAACTCGCTGGAATGCGCGGCGTCGATGTTCGGCTCATCATTCCAGAAAAATCTGATTTGAAGATCACCTACTTTTCTTCTTTTTCTTTTTTGAAAGAACTTACAGAAAGCGGGGTGAAGATCTTTCGGTACGAAAAGGGAATATTACACGAAAAAGTGATGTTGGTCGATGATGAAATTGCAATCATCGGAACTTCAAATCTGGATAATCGTTCCTTCCGCATTAATTTCGAAATTGATATGCTTTTCTGGGATAGTGAATTTGCCAGAAAGGTGGCAGAGATGTTTTTACAGGATTTGAAAAGCTGTCGGCAAACAGATTATCATGACTATTTGAAAAAGCCAATTTGGTTCAAACTCCTGGTTCGGATCTCCCGCTTGTTAGCGCCAATTCAGTGAAAAAAGGGAATGAGAAGTGAGAGAAAATGACGAGATTTTTTTAAAATGAAGATGTGTTTTTTTTCTGCAAAGATAAAAGACATATTCTACAATTTTTAACGATAGAAATTTTCAACAATTTTTTTTGGTGTTTTTTTTGCTTTCTAAAGTTTTTTCTGCATTCTGAAAAAAATTATCGTGAAGTTGAATTTGTTTTTGAAAAAGATCATCTCAATGTTTGAAATGCCGAATTCCTGTAAAAATCATCGTAATGCCAAGCTCATTACATTTTTTGATCACTTTTTTATCTCGGATTGAACCACCAGGCTGAATGATCTTTTTAATTCCTTCAGCTGCTGCCAGCTCCACGTTGTCTGGAAAAGGGAAAAAAGCATCAGAGAACAATAACGCTTTTCCCAGTTTGCTTTTGCAATATCTTTCGAAATTTTCACCATCATATTCATTAGAAAGATTTTCTTTTGCTTTTTCAATTGCTAATTTCGTAGAGATCAACCGATTGGGTTGTCCTGCTCCCATTCCCAGAAGTTGGAAAATACCATCTTCTTTTTCTCGCACAATAATGATAGAATTTGATCTGACCTGCTTTATCGCAAGAATTCCAAATTTGATAAGCGCTTTTTCCTTTTCAATATTGATGGTCTTTTTTGTAACGCAATCCAAACTTTCATATAATTTTTCGTCAGATTCCTGAACCAATAGAGAATTAAAAAGAAATTTCAAATCGAGTTTTTGGTTGAATTTTTTTGGATCAAATTTAACTATCCGCAAATTTTTATGAAACTTCAGATATTCGAGAGCTTCGATCGTAAAATCTGGGGCAATGATAACTTCTACGAATTTTCTTTCCCTTTTGTTGTTATGGTTCAGTCTCAGAAATTCAGCTGCTGTCAATTCAAGAGGTTTATTGAAAGCGATTATCGAGCCAAATGCAGAAATGGGATCACCTTGCCAGGCATTTTCAAAAGAAGTTAATTGATCATCCGCTTCTGCCAAACCACAAGGATTTCCATGCTTGATGACAGCAGTCCCGAAACGTTCAAGATTCTTGACAGAATCGATAGCAGCTTGAATGTCATTGAGATTATTAAAAGATATCTTCTTACCGTGCAGAATGTTAAGATCGAAGAGGGAATCCTCTTTTTCTGCTTCACGAAAAAAATATCCTTTTTGATGAGAATTTTCACCATAACGCAATTTCATTCCTTTCACAAAATGCAATCTCAAAGAGGCATCACCCGCTTTTGAATCAATCGTGGATGCGATCAGCGCATCGTAATCTGCTGTGTGATTGAAGGCTTTGCGCATCAGGAAATAGCGTGAATCATAACTCAAGCTTCCCAGATTATCACGCAGTTCGTTGATGATGAGCTGATAATCTGCAGAATCGGTAACAACAGCAACATATTTAAAATTTTTGGCAGCAGCACGCAACATCGTTGGACCTCCAATATCAATGTTCTCTAGTAGCTCATCCAAATTTGTGTTTGCTTCTTTTGCTTTTTGGAATGGATACAAATTGCAGACGACCAGATCTATCGGTTTGATACCGAGCTGATCCGCTTCTTGTTTATCTTTTTCACGATCGAAAAGCAGAGCCGATCCAATTTGGAAAGAAAGTGTCTTCATTCTACCGTTAAACGCTTCCGGACTACCTGTTATTTTTTGAATATCTGTCACTTTAACATTTGCATTTTTCAGAACTTTTTTTGTTCCGCCCGTAGAAATTATCTCACAATCGTATTCTTGCAGTGTTTTTGCCAGTTCTTCGATTCGGTTTTTGTTTGAAACGCTTATCAAGGCTCGTTTTATCTTGATCATTATATTACCTCTTTCTATATTATATAAATAATTGATGCTGGATTTTCATCCTTCGACTACGCTCAGGATGACAGTTTAAAAAACAGGATGACAAATGATACAAAACAATGCCATGGTGAGTGGAATCGATCATCATTCCGCGTTGCAAGACAATGTCATGGTGAGCGTAATCGACCATCATTCCACGTTGCAAGACAATGTCATGGTGAGCGGAGTCGAACCATCGCTTCATGTTCAAATCGTTTTGATGACAAAAGACGGCACACTATTCGTATAATTCACTACATAGAAGAACATTAGATTTTCCAGAATATCATCGAATCGGTCGAATTTTTGAATAGCTGTCAGCTCTTTTGCCAATTCTTTTGCAGTTTTTAACAGAGAAGAGAAATCTTTTTCGGAAAACTGTTCTTCATTTTTAGGGCAATTTTTTATCTGATAGGCGTTTTCAATATCCAAGTCAAGTGGTTTTTGTGTAGAGTTTTTGTTAATATTTTCCCAATCTCCCGAGCGGAAATCAAATTGATATTGGGTAAGGAAGAGATGGGCTTTTTTGCTCATAAAATCCAACACTTGCAAAATAAAATCAAATTCTGCTTCCGAGAATGTGTAATGCAGATTTAATCGCACCCAACCTGGTTTCAAACCAGAATATTTATCCACGCCGATCAGACATTGATAATAGCGTGATATCTCATCAGAAATATGCAGCAAACGGTGTCCGTAAGGTCCAGCACAAGAACAACCAGCTCGCGTTTGAATCCCAAAAAGATCATTCATCAATTTAGTGACGAATTTTGGATGGAGTAACCTGTCTTTGTGTTTTATATTGAAAGGGATGACAGCGATTTTATCATTTTCATCAGTTGGTCCGTAAAATTCAATATTGTCATTATTCTTGAAATGATCATAAAAATTTCTAATGAAATATTTTTCGATCTTCTCGATATTTTCTATCCCGATCTTTTCCTTCAACTGGAAAATCAATGCAGATTTGATGTCCTGTATAATTGCTGGTGTTCCCGGTTTTTCACGTGTTTCGATGTCTTCAATATATTTTTCTCGATGGAGAGAGACGTAATCAACTGTTCCACCGGCAGCAATGCAGGGTGGCAGGTCTTTGGGATAAATTTTTTCGTTTATAATGAGGATACCTGCTGTTCCTGGTCCACCCAAAAATTTATGTGGAGAAAGAAAAATAGCATCAAAATAAGATTCTTCATTTTTGTTCATATCGATTTTTATGTAGGGAGCACAGGCGGCGAAATCGAAGCAGGCAAGAGCATTGTGTTTATGTAAAATGCGAGCAACTTCGTAAACTGGTGTTTTAATTCCGGTCACGTTGGAAGCAGCCGAGAAGGAACCGATTTTAGGCCGATTTGCATATTTTGGATCAGAGATTTTTTTTTCTAAAGAATTCAGATCCAATTTTCCTTCTTCATTCAAGGGAATTTGTTCCACATCGCAGAGTGTCTGACGCCACATTATTTCGTTGGAATGATGTTCATAGGGTCCTACAAAAACGATCGGTTTATGATTTTGGATATAATTTTGTAATTCTTGGCGGCAATTATTTCTTCTGGGATACCGTTCAGCGCAGCTTTCCAAAAATTTATTAATCCGTTTTTTCGTAGCAGGAGGCCAAAAAACTCCCAGAATTTGTTGCAATCTGGTAATTCCGCCAGTTGTTCCAGATTCTGTAAAAATTATCTTTCCCGATTTACTGGCGTTCACCAGTTTTTTGATGATCTTCTCAGAATCATGCAGAAGTTCCGTCATCGTTTTTCCTGTAAAATCGTCTTCAGTGTGTGTATTTGCGTAATATTGCATAATATGCATCATATAATTTTCGATGGAATATAAAGAGCGTCCACTGGCAGTATAATCGGTGTAGATCAGCGGTCTTTTACCAAAAGGTGTACCAAAAAGTTTATTGCGTCCGATAATATCTTTGCGCAGCCAATCCATATCTTTGATCAATTTTTTTTCTTCCATAACAATTTTTCCTCAATTTATTATTTTTTCCACTTCAACAATCGAATCGTGCTTATCAAATTTTATTTCAAAATCACGTTTTTGGAAAACAGCGATCATACGGTGATTATCGGAAGTTGTTTGGGCGACGATTTTTTTTACTCCCCATTTTTGCGAAATTTCCATACAATAGTCTGTGATCAAGTTTCCCAGTTCACGATTCTGCCAGGCATCAATTATCAATATCGCATATTCGACGGTTTCATAATCGGGATCAGCGATCAATCTTCCCACGCCGACTAATTTCCTTTTTCCAGCTTCCACAACTTCTGCCACGATGGCGATTTCACGATTATAATCGATGTAGCAATAGCGAGTGGCCACTTCGTGTGATTCCCAATGAAAAAAATAGCGGAAGCGCGAATAGATTGAATCTTGTGAGCAACTTCCCAACATTTCTAACCAGAGCGGTTCATCTTCTGGTTTGATTGGACGCAAAAGTACTGGGGTTTCATCGGGCAGTTTCACTTTTTTCACATATTCTTCTGGATAGGGTTTGAGAGCGAGATGAGAAAATTTCTCAATTTCCTGATTTTTCACAGATTTATCGATGACAATTCGTGCATCGAGGGCTATTGCATTTTCAGAAGAAACAAGTAAAGGATTGATATCCAATTCAGCAATTTCGGGATAATCTGCTGCCAGGTAGGAAAGGCGGATTATTATCTCGATCAATTTGTCCAGATCAATTGCTGATTTTCCTCGATAGCCTTTTAATAATGGCCAAATCTTTAATTCTTCCAGCATTCGACGTGCCAATCTTTCATTCAAAGGTGGAAAACCAATTGTTCTGTCTGCAAAAAGCTCCGCTGTCACGCCACCAGCTCCGACTAAAATAACCGTTCCAAAAACAGCATCCTTTTTAATTCCCAAAATAAGTTCGACTGGATCTTTCATTTTGATCATCGGTTGCACAGTAACGCCCTGAATTTGTGCATTTGGTTCATTTTCAGCAACACGTTGTGTAATTTTTTTGAAAGAGATGTGTGCTTGTTTTTCATTTTGGATATTCAATTCCACTCCACCTGAATCACTTTTATGTGTGATCTGTGGAGATAGTATTTTGAAAACTACTGGAAATCCGATATTTTTTGAAATTTTCACAGCTTCTTCAACATTGACAGCTTTTTGTGGTTGACTGACAGGAATGCCGTAGGCCGCTAATATTTTTTTGGATGCTGATTCCGATAATATCTGGATATTCTGAGCAATGATCTCATTAAATTCATCGCGGATCCGTTTGCGATCAAGAGTGAAATCGACAGGAATATCTTTGGGTGTTTCATAGAGCATTTCCAGATTCTTGGCGTATGCGACCAAAGTCATGAAGGCGCGAACCGCTTGTTCGGGTGTTTTATAACTGGGAATTCCACATTGATTTAAGATGCGGATGCCTTCATTCATGTGGTAACCGCCCAACCAAGAAGTGAGTATAGGTTTGCGAGATTTTTCCTGTAATTCACCGATAGCTTTTGCTGCACTGGTCGGATTTGTCATTGCCTGCGGCGTGAGTATGACGAGAACAGCATCAACATTTTTATCTTCCAGAACGATCTTGACTGCCTTTGCTAATCTTTTGGAACGTGCATCTCCAAGCACATCGACAGGATTTCCATGAGACCACATCGGTGGTAACTTCAAATTGAGTTGTTGCATCGTTTTATCTGACAATTTTGCCAGAACACCATTTTCAGCGATGAGAGCATCTGTAGCCATCACGCCTGGTCCGCCAGCATTTGTGACTATTCCCAATTTGGAACCTTTTGGAATTTTATTGCGACCGATCAATTCAGCGCAGTCAAAGATCTCGCCAATTTCCAGCACACGAGCCAGACCGATCCGTTGAAAAGCAGCGTTATAAACATCATCTTCGGCAGCGAGCGCACCGGTATGAGAAGCGGCGACGGCAGCCGATTCTGGGAATCTGCCAGCTTTGTAAGCAATGATCGGTTTTGTACGGGCAAAAGCTCGTGATGCAGTAATAAACTTTCTCGCATCAGCGATTGATTCAATATAAAGCAGGATGGATTTTGTATCTTCATCTTCACCAAAATAATCGATCAAATGGCCAAAATCGATGTCCACAGTATTTCCAATAGAAACAAAATTGGAAAAGCCGATCTTTTCTTCCATCGCCCAATCTAAAACTGAAGTGCAGAGTGCTCCTGATTGTGAAATGAAAGCAATGTTGCCTTTTTTGGGAAGATCGGGTGCAAAGCTGACATTAAGTTTCAATTTTGGAACGATTATACCCAGACAATTTGGTCCGATGATCCGCATTCCAACAAATTTTTCTTTTTCTCTTTTTATCTGTTCTTCCAGCTTTTTTCCTTCTTCACCAACTTCTTTGAATCCAGCCGACATGATGATGATTCCACGAATTCCAACTTCACCAGCATTTTTCACCCATTCGGGAACTTCTGCTGCCGCTGTGCAGATCACGGCTAATTCTGGTGTGTGAGGCAGGCTATTTAGATCGGGATAGCAGGCAATTCCCAACACAGCTTCGCTATTTGGATTGATGGGATAAACAACGCCGCGGAAACCACTTCCGACCAGATTAGTCAAAACTTTTCCGCTTACGCTATTTGGATTTTTACTGACGCCGATCAGTGCAATTCTTTTCGGCTTAAAAATATTATCAAGATTATGAACATTCATATTCTCTCCTTGTGATTGAATCAATTATTTCTCATGATATGTTCAACGATATTGTTAAAGATTTTCAGTCCAGCTCCTTTTTCAGAAATTTGTGGGAAAACTCTTTTCAATCGAGCCCAATCAGGATGGTTATACAAGCTCAAAAAGGCTTCAGGATGCGGCATCAAGCCAAAAATCTGACCTGTCTTATCGGTCAATCCTGCGCAATTCAGTTCTGCTCCGTTTGGATTTAATGGATATTCTGCAACAATATTTCCTTTTGCATCGCAGTAGCTCAAGCAATTTAGTTTTTTCTTTAGAATTTCATTTTTGATCTTTTCATTTTTTACAATAAATTTTCCTTCGCCATGGCGCACGGGAAGAGGCAGAACGTCGATTCCATCCAAAAAAGGTGTTCGATTTTGAGAATTCACCTTGCAGTGGATCCAGCGATCTTCAAATTTTCCCGAGTCATTGCGAGTGAGCGTTACTTCTTGCTGCCATTTTCCTGAAATGTTTGGCAGTAAACCCATTTTGACTAAAAACTGGAAGCCATTACAAATTCCCAGAATGAATTTTCCATCTCTCAAAAATTTGCGGATCTCAGCAAAAAAGGAATTTCCATTACTCATTTTTTTAAATTTCATTTTGTTTGAAAGAACTTTGCCGGAACCCAGATCATCGCCGAATGCAAAGCCGCCGGGAAAATTCAAGATAAAATAATCTTGAATATTGATCCTGCCACCAAAGATGTCGTTCAGATGATGAATTTCTGCATCTGCACCAGCCAGTTGATAAGCTGATGCCATTTCTTCCTCGCAATTTATGCCAAACCCGGTGATAATCAATGATCTAACTTTTTTCATTTTTTTCCTTTTTCTGTTTCGCAATCATTTTAACGGTGTCTTTTTCTCAAACAAGAATCTTTGAGTTATGACAAGCCATTGCTCCAAACCTGTTCTAATTCTCTCATTTCCATATCAATTACCTTTTTCTTTTGAAAATGAATTTGTAAGTTTTTGCTGGAATTTATCTTTCCAATTAATGTGCAATCATCTGCAAAAATTTGTTCGAAAATCTTTTTGTTTTTTTGATCAATGCTGACAATAAATCTTGAGTGTGATTCTGAAAAAAGGATCGCATTCAGACTCAGATTCTGGAGTTCAGATAGCTCCAATTCAACCCCAAAATTTGTGCCGATTGCACTTTCACAAACAGCAACCGCCATACCGCCGTCAGAAATATCGTGGCAGGATTCGATCAAATTTTGTTCATTTGCCAGCATCATTTTCTGGTAGATCACTTTGGCATTTTCTTTTCTAACTTTTGGTACATTTGCTCCCAATTCACCGAATAAATTATAAAATTCTGAAGCTCCCAATTCGTCATAGGTCTTTCCTATTTGATAGATAAGATCGTTAGCTGCTTTGAAATCGCTGGTAATAGTGCGGCGAACATCATCTATTTTTGCTGTCATCGAATATAGGATCGTGGGCGGTACAGAAATTTTAACGTTTCCAGCTTTGAAATCATTTTTCATGCTGTCTTTACCAGATGTCATCGGAATGTTGAAAAAGGTTGCCATATCAAAAAGAGCTTGATTCATTTGTACAAGTTTTGCCAGCTTCAATTTTCCATCTGGATTGGAAACAGGATCGTAAGCGGAATCTGGAACGCAGAAATTATCGTTCACACTCCAGAATCTATTTGAATTAGGATCGGGAAGTTTTCCACCGACGGCAATGATCTGCCGTATCGCTTCGTCAAAAGCACCAGCGCTCATTTGGTAGGGATCGAGATCGCCGAATTTGGGGCAGATCCCGTTGGAAATTGCGATACCGATATAATTTTGAAAATTGATCCGCATCACAGCTGCATCTTGTGGAGTTTTTGCTTTTTCCCCCATCAAAGGTTTAATTATCGTTTTCCCTTTCACTTCGTGATCATATTGTCTGATCACACTTTCTCGCGAGCAGATATTTAAGCTGCCCATCAATTTAAATAAAATTTCATTATAATCCAATTTTTTTGAAAAACTTGGTTCTTTGAATTGTGGTTTTTCCCAAACTGCTTTCATGATCTTTTTAGGAACACCATCATGCAGAAATTCCATATCCAGATAAGCACATCTTTTTCCAGCAAATTGCACATCTAAAAAACCATTATCAGTAAATTCACCGATAGAGGAAATTTCAACTTCGCGCCTTTTTGCCAGTTTCTGCAGAGCAATGAGATTTGCTTTTTTCACGACCAACGTCATTCTTTCCTGGGATTCGGAAACAAAAATTTCCCAGGGTTTCAAATGAGGATATTTTAAAGGAACTTTTTCCAGATGCACGATAGCTCCGCCGCTAATCTCCGCCAGTTCACCGATCGAGGAAGAAAGTCCACCAGCTCCGTTATCTGTCGAGCACTTGATCAAACCTTTTTCAGCAGCTTCCTGTAAAAAATCGGCTAAAAGTTTTTGCGTGATCGGACTGCCGATTTGCACAGCAGATTGAGGTGAATGTTCATCAATTTCAGCAGAAGAAAAAGTTGCGCCGTGAATGCCGTCTTTTCCCACGCGACCGCCAGCCATCACGATTAAATTTCCATTTTCAATTTTTTTTTCCCATGAATTTTTACCGTTAAATTGAATGGGCATAACTCCACCAGTTCCGCAATAGACAAGTGGTTTTCCGCTATATCTTTCATCAAAAATGATCGAACCGTTCACGGTGGGTATTCCCGATTTGTTCCCGCCATCTTCGATTCCGTGCCGAACGCCGTTAAATATTCGTCTTGGATGAAGTTGACCGGGCAGCAATTTTTTTTTGAAATTTGGTGGAGCAAAGCAGAGAACATCAGTATTGAAAAGCAGTTTCCCTCCGCCGATTCCTGTCCCCAGCGGATCGCGATTATTTCCCAGAATTCCCGTTATCGCTCCTCCATAAGGATCAATTGCTGAAGGAGAATTATGCGTTTCGACTTTCCAAACAAAAACGGAATTATCATCAATTTTCACAACGCCAGCATTATCGGAAAAAATTTTCAGTAACCAGTCATTTCCAGCCTTTTCCAATCTTTTTTTAATGATTTCTGTTGATTTGCGGATATAGGTTTGAAAAAGTGAATTGATCGTTTCTGTTTCACCAGTTTCACGATCTTCATAATGAATTGTTGCAGCAAATTCTTTGTGCTTGCAATGTTCGCTCCAGGTTTGTGCCAGAACTTCCAATTCGCAATCGGTTGGTTTGGTTGGAAGTTCCATTTTATGACGTTTCTGAATAACATCGGATCGCAGAAAATAAGATTGAATCGCTTTCATTTCTTCCAAATTCAAAGATAATAGCATTCTTTTGGAAAGTTCGAGTAATTCTTTATCTGAAACGTTCAGATCAATGAAACTCACCATTTCTTTTGAGCTAATCTTTACTTCTGGAAGATAATCAATTATGCCGGTGAATTCACCAAATTCAAAATGATGAATGAGTTTATTTCCCAGCAAATTCTCGGCTAAAGTTTGCAAATTTTTGTGGGAAAGAGCTTTCTCAAATAGAAAAAGATCATTAGAATAAATGTGCTGTGTTTTTACATCGAGCTGCAATTCCAGAATATCATTCAATGTTTTCTGAGCAGAAATTCCCTCATCATCAGTCACACCGGGCAATTTGGCAACCAAAAGGAAAGTTTGGAAAAAAGGATCATGAAAAAGCTCATTGATGTAAACATGATGAATCATCTCGTCTTTCAAACCGAGATTGGCAAATCTCTCAAGTTCTGGCTGAGAAAGATCGAAAAGCACGTTGTAAATTTTACTGGTTTTCACCTTGCCCGTGTCGATCTGGAAAAAATCCGCAGCATCTTGTTGGACCTTTTCACCCAGCACATCTTTGATTTCATTTTTTAGCAGCAATTGAATTTGATTTCTCATTTCACACCTGTTTTCAACTTTGGAAAAAGCAGACAAGAATAAAGCAAATATTTTTCATGGATCAAAGCAACGAGCTATTTTTTGCTCGCAGTTTAGGCGAAAATTTTTTATTTCAACAAGATCATTTTGCTGGATCGGCTTAGGTCATTTGACTGGAAACGGTAATAATAAATACCGCTGGAAACGGATTTTCCTTTTCCATCTTTTCCATCCCAGAAGATATTATGTTTTTTTGCTTTTAGGTCTGCTAATTGGAATCTACGTATATTTTGTCCTCTAATATTATAAATTGTCAATTCTGCATTTTCCACAGTATCAGAGATTTCCAGAGAAATCGTTGTCATAGGATTGAACGGATTGGGAAAATTCGAAAGAACAATTGTTGGTTTTGATTGAATCTCATTTCCTGCTTCTGTTTCGATGTATTCAAAAAGTTTTGCTGATCCTTGCAGATAAACAGGATTATTGAGCGCAAAGCTGTTGTCCCAGAATCCAAACCAATTTTCTGAGATTGGTATTTCAAATTCTATAGAACCAGCTGGGATCTGGAGCATTTCGTTGAAAGATTCAAAACTACCACCCACATCATAAACGAGATAAGAAAGTTCGTCTGTCATAAAGAAGTTTGTAGAACCGCCATCTTGATCTGCAAAGAACTGTGTTTCGTCGATATCATCGAAAATGAAATTTCCGTGAATTATTTGTTTTTGAGCGGCAAATTCAAAGATGATCTGGAAATCGTCTTCTGTATCTTCTGGAGCATTGATACTGGAAAAATCGAGATCTGGCATTGTGCCATCAGCAGTAAAGACAAATTCATATTCTTCACCATCGAGAGCATTATCTGTGAGTAAACTATATTCACTGACGGTTGCTGGATCATCACCGATGGCAGATTGCATGCGCGCATAATAGGAGCGACCTTCACCAACTTTGAAGATATATTTTCCTTCTTCATCGGAGAAGCCAAAATTGTCATAAACCAAACCGGGAGTTCCTGTTTTCAGGATAAAAAATGCACCATCGATCGGATTTCCTTCAGCATCTTTGGCATAGAGTGTGATCGTGGCAATTCCTTCAGAATATCTTTCTGTGATGGGGGAGAGTAAGCCATCACTTCGGATTTCGAAGACTGAGCCAAAGACTTTTCCCCAGCCATTTTCATAAACCAGAGGATTATTATAATAGCCATTTACAGGTTCCCAATGAATCCATTCTTCGTTCCAAAATTCGTTCCATGTATGATCTCCTGAATAGCTGAGAACACTCGTGCAGGGAATCAATGCAGAACGTGTGGCTGCAGAAGTTAGGTCTGCATATTCACCGCAGCGGCCGATGTGTTTGCGGTAGATGCGCACTGGTTGATGAGGTCTTTCAGAATTGGAAGTGAAACTCATCGAAACATTGATCCAACCTGTTATTTTATGGATTGCTGTGTCGTTTGCATTTCCGCTGTCATCCCACAAGATACTTGTTTCAGCTAATTCTAATTCCAAAATAGGATAACCTGCATCAGCTTGACTGAAGAGAAATTCACGCCAGAATTTGCCGTTTGGTGGTTCGGTGATATTATTTTGATGCGTTGTATTGTCTTCAATGATATCGGGATCAATGTAGGAAACGATCTCATCAGTGATTTTGGGATGGACGACGTATAAATAATAAATTTCTTTAGGAATTTCAAATTGAATAGTTTCACCATTTGCATTGATCTTCCAATATTTTGCTGTTGAATAATAATTTTCATCTGTTGTAGAAGTGCCATAATCAGTAATTTCCACGTAATCTAAGTTATTATCAGCAGAATATATTTTAATCGCATTTAGCTCAAAAATTTGCGGATAGCAGAAGTTTGAGCTGAGAAATTCTGCTGAAGAATGAGCGATGGAATAGGCGATCTCATCAATGTAAGGATCGAAGGAATTATTGATGACAGCAGCAAGTTCGTTTTGGTCAGCAGAGTCCAGTAAACCTAATTTGTTACGAAGAGCAGGTCGCAACCATTTTGGTGTTTTTTGCAGTGCAGTTTCTGCTTCTGACGTGAGCAAATCGATAAAATTGGAAACAGAAGTGATCGAATTTACATTATGATCAAATTGGACTCCAAAGTGATCGCCAGGTTTCAAATAATAATCAAAGAATAAAGAATCGACCAGCTGCCAATTTTCACGCGATGGTCTCGTTGGGGAAATTGAGCTCATTGTTTTTTCAGTAGTAGAAAAATGTGGCTTTGCTTTTGATCCAACAAAGGAATTTTCTTCTGGTAAAATATTAGTTAATCCTTTTTCTTTTGCAGAAAGTAACGTAAAAGCAAAAAAAGTGATCAGAAAAAATCTTTTCATAAAAACCTCCAAAAAAAATTAAAAAATAATATCTTGTGGATCAGCTCCACATGATCTGATGCTGATGCTGTCGTCATTTGTGATCTCGCCAACTAATTTCGCAGCAAGTTGGAATCTATCAAGTATTTTTTCCACATCTTGTGGAGCAACGACAAGCATCATGCCATTTCCCATGTTCCATGTTTTGTAAGCTTCTCTTTCTGAGATGTTGCCGATCTTTTGAATCTCAATAATCATTTCAGCGGGTGAGAAAAGATTATTAAAATGCGCTCCCAAACCTTTCTTTTTGAGTATTCTCTTGAAATTATTAGCAATACCACCGCCAGTAATGTGGCAAATTCCCTTGATCATAATTTTGCGTTTCTCTCCAAATCTGCCTAAAATATTGAGAACTTCAGATGAATAAACTCTTGATGGCTCGAGTAATATTTCGCCCCAAATTTTTCCAAATGGTGACATTTTTGTATATACATTTTTTCCAAAATTATGCTCTAAAATATATCTGACCAGGGAAAATCCATTAGATCGAAAACCATTTTCTTTGAGGGCGATGATCTTGTCTCCAACCTGAATTTCTTTTCCTGTCACTATTTTATCTTTTTCCAAGATCCCAAGAGCTGTTGCGTTCCAGATATTTCCTGTCAGACTATTGCCCAATTCCGCAATTTCTCCGCCTGGAATAATCACTTTTTGCTCGATGCAAGCTTCGGCAAGTCCTTGCATCATTTCGTTAATTATTTTAGTATCGATTTTGTTTGTATCAATCGTGTTGGAAATCGATATTGTTTCGGCACCAAGACAAACTGCGTCGTCTGCAACCATTGCTAACAGATCATAACCGAGTGTATTAAATTTATCGATCTTTTCTGCGATCTGTATTTTCGTGCCAATGCCGTCATCACATTGCACGAGATAAAAATCCTTCATATCGATGAGTCCGGCAAAGCCACCTTCAGCAATGATCGCTTGCCCGATCATTCCTCTGCGGGAAGAAAGCGTTTTGCTGGCATTTTTATATGCCAGTTTGGAAGCAAGATCACCTGCTGCGATATCAACTCCAGCCTTTTTGTAATTATTCATTTTGACCTCATCTTTTTTAACCACCAATTAACAAGAAAACAACGTTTCGCAACGTCTCCTCCGTTGTGTTCTTGTGCATTTTTCGTGTCCATTCGCGTAAATTCGTGGTTTCATTTTTTAACCACTAATTAACAAGAAAACAACGTTTCACAACGTCGCCTCCGTTGTGTTCTTGTGCATTTTTTCGTGTCCATTCGCGTAAATTCGTGGTTTCTTTTTTTCTTATTTGGTGGTTTCATGATGTTCTTGCTCGTGGTTTTCTGTACCAAGATAAATATCATGTGGTTTCCCCTCGCGTATTGATAGAGCAGAAACAATTTCCAATACAGCTTGCTGATGTAACTCTGTGATATTTGTTACTCCGCAAGTTCTCATCGCTGCTTTGATCTTGGCGAGAGTTTCTTCCAGATTATCTCGTAAGCGTCCTGCATATTCGACCATGCCTTCGACACCTTCTACGAATTTTGCTTGATTATAGCGTTTTTCTTTCCATTTCTGTGCTCTTGCAGATCCTTCGCCCCAATAGGGCTTCATCACGCGATTATTGACAACGACCTTATCAGTCGGAGATTCTTCCATTCGAGCAAAATATCTGCCCATCATAACGTAATCTGCACCCAAAGCGAGAGCTACTGTCACATCTTTTGTGCTGGTCACTCCACCATCTGCAATCAGCGGTATATAAATTCCTGTCTCAGAAAAATATTTATCTCGCTCTTCAGAGACTTTGATGATAGTCGTTGCCAGGCCGCGACCAGTTCCCTTTTGTTCTTGAGTGATACAGATTGAGCCGCCACCCATTCCAACTTTAACAGCTTTGACTCCAGCTTCCACTAAAAAGCGAAAACCTTCTTTGTTGATGATATTTCCGCCGATAACGGGCAGTTCAGGAAAGTGATGATTACTCCATGTTATCACGTCTTTTTGATATTCGGTGAAACCATCAGAAGAGTCAATGGAGATCACATCGACATTTTCCTGCAGTAGCGCTGGTATGCGCTTTTTGAAGTCATGCGTATTAACTGCTGCAACTGCGATCAAGCGCTTTTTTTTATCGTGGATTTCCAGCGGGAAATTCAGAAGATCGTTTATATCTTTGCGAAAAACCATCGAGCTCAATTTTCCTTGTTTATCCAAAATGGGAAGAACCGATTTGTGGCTTTCCAACAAAAGGCGATTAGCTTCTTTCAAATCTTCAATATTTGTGCCGAATTCAATATCTTTTTTGGGGATCATTCGGTTTTTGACAAGTGCTTTTGCATGCAGAGAAATATCATAATCCCATTTGGAAATGAGCCCGACGAACAAGCCTTTTTCATCGATAACGGGGAATGTCGAATATCCAGTTTCTTTGCGGATCTCAAACATTTTTTGGATAGACATATTTGGAAGAACTGTTTTTGGTTTCACAAAACCTGCTTTGTGCATTTTGATCTTTCTGATCATTTTCGCTTGAGCAGCAATCGATTGCGAACAAAATATGAAAGCTGCTCCACCTAATTTTGCCAGTTCAATTCCCATTTCTGCACCAGAAACAGATTGCATCGCAGCTGAAACCAGTGGAATATTCAAAAAATATTTTTTTTCATTTTTTTCGGAATAGACTAATGGCGTGCGTAGCGAGATATTTTCTGGAGATTGTTTTTTTTTTGTCAAACCAGGCAAAAGCCTGTATTCCATCAAAGTGCGGGAAGGATCATCAATGATTTTCTTGGCCATGATATTTTCCTTTTTGGATCAGATGTGAACTTTCACGTCATCAGCGGCATATTTCTTTTCACAATACAAACAACGCACAACTATAGGTGACTTCTTTACTACTTTAAATTTTGTTTTTACTTTCTCTAAATTAGTTATGCAATTTGGGTTTGGGCATACTATCAAATGATCCAATTTATCTGGTATTTGTAATTTAGACTTAGAAATTACTTTAAAATTCTTGATTATAATGAGCTTAGATTCGGGAGCAATAAGCGAAATACTATTAACTTCATTGGCCGAAAGTTCACGGTTTTCAATTTTAATAATGTCCTTTTTACCGATTTTATTACTATGTAAATTCATTCCTATCATAACAGAACTATTACCTTTCAAATTTAAAATATCTATTACTCTGAGTGCTTTTCCTGCTGCAATATGATCAATAACGGTTCCATTTTTAATTGCATTAACTTTTATTTGTTTTTCCATTTAAACCTCCCCTAAAAGCATTGAAATTATTGATTGTCTTGTAAATACACCATTTTTTGCTTGAGTGAAATAATAGGCATATTTTGTATTATCAACCTCAGTATCAATCTCATTTACACGAGGTAATGGATGCATTATTCGGAAATTATTTTTTACATCGTCTAACATATTTTTCTTTAAAACATAAGAATTTTTTACTTTTTCAAAATCTTCCGGATCAGCAAACCTTTCTTTCTGGATTCTTGTGACATATAGTATGTCAAGATCATTGATATTCCCCTCAATTTCGGTGGATTCTTCAAAACTGATATTTTTGTCTAACAGGTCCTCTTTGATATTTTTTGGCATTTGCAGGAATGAAGGCGAAATAAACTCGAATTCAACATTAAAGTTGGATAATGCCTGCGCAAGGGAATGGACAGTTCTTCCAAACCGTAAATCTCCAGCTAATCCTATTTTCAGATTTTCTAATGTTCCTTGTGTCTTTTTAATTGAATAGAGATCTAAAAGCGCCTGTGTTGGATGTTGGTTGGAACCATCTCCAGCATTGACAACTGGTATGTCAACAACTTCAGCAGCAAATCTTGCTGAACCTTCGATGGGACTGCGAATAATAATGATATCTGAATATTGTGCAATTGTTTTTAATGTATCAGCAAACGTTTCTCCCTTTTGCTGAGAGGTGTGTTTTGATCCACTCATGATAATTGTATTACCATTCATTCTCTTCATTGCTGTATCAAAAGAAAATTGTGTGCGGGTAGATGGTTCAAAAAATAATAATGCCGCCAATTTACCTTGTAGATTCGGTAGCGATCGTCCCTTTTCAATATTCTCAGCGTTTTTCAAAATATCAAGGGTTTCCTCTTTTGAAAGGTCACGCATCGAGATTAAATTTTCCATATTTACTCCTCTAATTACTTATAATTAAATACAAATTAAATCGCTATTCTTTACTATTTTTTTGATATATTTTCCAGGCCAGATCGCGATATAGTTTTGCTTCAGATCTAGGATTAGATGATTTCAATATACCACGGCCGACAATAATACAATCTGCTCCTCCATCCATTGCATCTTTTACCGTAAGATATTGTTGCCCTAAATTATCATGACCTCTTTTCAATTTCACACCAGGAACTAATAGTAATTCATTTCCCGGAAATTTTGATTTGAATCTTTGAATATCGATTGCGTTTTTTCCATGCCCGATAAATCCCGTGATAAATTGCGGGAACTGACGCGCAATCTCAAAGCATTTTCTAGTATAATTTTCATTAATTAGATTGCCTTGCGAACTCATTCGTGCCAATACAAAGGCGGATTTACCTTCAAGGTTATCAAACAATCCATGCAAGGTTCCTGCACCGGCAATTAAATGAGCGGTTACAAAATCAGCCCAATCAGCAATTTTATAAACCCCTTCTTTGTATTGATAATTTACGGTATTTCCAATATCAGCAAATTTACGATCCTCAAGAATAAAAAAGTTTTGTTTTTTAGCATATTTCAATAATTTGGGAATAAATTTTTCATCAAAATCTGTAATGATATCAATATGTGTTTTCAACATTACAATTTGATCTCCCACTTTGTCCAAAATTTCAAAAAAATCTTGTTGTTTCGTTACATCTAATGACAGTATCAAATTGGATTGTTTTTGATGAATTTTATCTTTAACCTTCTTTGTAAGCTGATTGGTTACTTTGTTTTTATTAGAATTTTTTGTAGGTTTAGAAGTGAAATTTTGAATTTCCAAAATTTTGCTATTAGAAATTAAATTATGTTTCTCTAGAGTTTCAAGTATAAAATTTAGCGAAATCAAACTGTGCAATCGATAATTACGTTTTGCAAGGTCTATTTTGCCCTGAATACTACGATCGATTATGACCACAAAATCTTTCACTTTAATTCCTTGCCGCTCAAATTCTTCAGCTGATTCAATTTTGCTGGCGCCGGTTGTAATTAGATCATCGATAACGAGACATTTATTGCCCTTTTGAAATTTTCCAATTACCTTCCCGCCTGAACCATAAGACTTTTCTTCTTTGCGTATATAAATTAGTGGTTTGTTTAGTTTAGAAGCAACTAAGGTTGCAATTGGCAATGCAGTATAAGGAATACCGGCAATTAGATCGAATTCCATATTTTTAACTTTTTCCACCAATAATTCAACGACACCATCTAAAACCTCTGGATAGCTTATAACTCCGCGCAGATCAAAATAAAAGGGAGATATTACCCCACTTTTTAAGGTAAACTCCCCAAATTTTATTGCGCCGGTTTTTTTTAATTTTAAGATAAATTCGGACTTATTCATTCACTCTCCATAAATTATATTTGCTATTTTTCATTGTTAAATAATTTTCCTCCCACAAAAACTTTTTCAATATTGCCCTGAACTCCCCTGCCATCGAAAGGTGAGTATTTTGCCTTAGATTTGAAAAAAGTTGCCATAATAGGTTTCCAAGAATTTTCATTGATCACTATAAGATCGGCAAAATTCCCCACTTGGAGTTTACCTCTTTTTTTAAAATTAAATATTAGCGCTGGATTTGTAGATATCAATTCCACTAATTTTTCTAATGCAATGTTTCTTTCAACAAATTCTGTGAAAAGTAATGGGAAGGTTGTTTCCAGACCAGGAAATCCAGAAGGTGATTTTGTATAATCTGCAATCTTTTCTTCTAATTTATGGGGAGCATGATCGCTGCCGATCACATCTACAGTTCCATCAAGAATGCCGTTCCATAATGATTCAGTATCTTCTTGGTTGCGCAAGGGTGGATTCACTTTTCCAAAATTACCGATCAATTCAAGAACCTCCTCATCTAAAAGTAAATGATGTGGTGTAATTTCGCACAATACATTTTCGTTTTTGTGAGATTTAATTAGAGCTATTTCTTCTGCTGTAGATACGTGACAAAAATAAATTTTGTTACCTATTAACTCTGCAATTTCAAGGGCATATTTTGTTCCTTCATAGGCGCATTCACGATTGCGGATTATATTGTGGTGAAATATGTCATTTTCTATGTTTTTTCCTTGCCAACGATCTAAACAATTTTGCCATTCACTGTGAACAAGAACTACCTTATTAAAATCTTTTGCCAAACTAAATATTTTTTTGATTTGATTTTTGTTTCTTACAATTTGATTAGAGCTTGATCCAGCAAAGAAGATTTTTATTCCAGCAACATCTTGTGGCCTGTTACTCAGAATTGTTTGTAATTCTGTTAAATTATTTTCAGTTGCGCCAAGATGAAACTTATAATTCACCAAAGATTTCCTGGCAGATTTTCGTTTAAGGTTTAGGTTTTTTTCGCTTGTTGTGGGCGGTATTGTATTTGGCATATCGCATATTGAGGTTATCCCACCGGCAATTGCAGATTTGGAAGCGGAGATCCAATCTTCCTTTTGAAATTGGTCTAGATCGCGAACATGAACGTGGGGGTCAATTAATCCAGGCAAAAGTAATTTATTTTTGAGATCAAAAATTTGATCATAATTTTCTTTCAATATTGGGGAGGATATTTTGTTACTATTATTCATAGCAACAATTATATTATCTTCTATTATAATGTTTTTTATGCCGGCTAAAGTTTTGCAATTTAGTAGTATTTTCTTCATAACTTCATTCAAATTATAACTTCCAAATTATCATTAGAAACCGATCCTTTTCCCACTGGCATCACGGTGATAATGTCCAAATTCAGTTAGTTTTTCAATTTTTTCACGATTTAGAACGGGACCTTCTACGCACATTCTAATTCCAAGCGGATCGATTGTGCAGCTCCCACAAACACCAATTGCACATTTCATGTATCTTTCTAAAAGAAATTCATAATTGATTTTCTTTAATTTATCTTTTAGAGCAAATAACATCAGTTCAGGACCCGATGCATAAACGAAAGAGAAATTATCGGTTTTTAAAATTTCTTCTGCTTTCTGCACTGATGTTGCTTTTTCGCCAAAACTACCATCGTCTGTAACAAAGTATTCCTGAATGAATAGGGAGTGGAACTTATCGACAAAAATTAACTCATCTTTCGTTTTAGCTCCATTGATCAATGTTACATCAGCATTGTTTGACAGCAATCTTTTGGATAAAAAATAAAGAGTTGGCACGGCACATCCACCACCAACTAACAGTACTTTCTTTTTGGATACAAAAAAAGAGGATCCATAAGGTCCTCTAATTGATAGATAGTCACCGCATTTTTTTTGAAATAGTTGGTTTGTAAAGTCACCAATCCTCTTTACAGTTATAGCAAAATGATCTAACTCGCAAATTGATAAAGAAAATGGTTTCTCTCCATTTTCATAGTCTGTAACCATGATGAATTGTCCGGGTTCAGCTTCTAATTTATGGCTAAAATGAAAAGTTTTCACATTTTTTGTCTCAGTTTCAATTCGTGCAATTTTAAGGGTAAGTCTTTTTATCATTTTTCTCTAACCTGAGATGGTAATCTGGGAACATCCATTAACAAATGATAATTCTGATCTTCCAAAAATTGAATTATTTCCTGTTTTATTTTTGTGAAAATGTTCATTCCATTATAATGAACAGCCGTTCCCACTCCAACCAGCGAAGCACCTGCCATCCACATCTCAATTACATCTTCACCACTTTGCACTCCACCAGTTCCGATAATCGGCAGTCCAATCTTAGAATGGACTTCATAGATTAACTTCAAGGCAATTGGTTTGATGCATGGTCCTGACATTCCGCCAAATTTATTTTTTAAGATCGGCTTTCTCATTCGGATATCGATCAACATTCCAGGCCCCACTGTATTGATCAGGCAAAGCGCATCTGCGCCAGCTTTTTGTGCACTTTCTGCAATTGGAATGATGGCGTGGACATTTGGTGAAAGTTTTGCGATAACAGGCTTAGAAGTCATTTCTTTCACCGCTTTGATGATCTCAAAAACCTGTTGCGGAGATGCTGCGAGCGGAATGCCAAATTCATCAAAAACATTTGGGCAGGAAAGATTGAGTTCAAGAAATTCTGCTGAAGAATGATCAACTTTTTTTGCTAATTGCATAAAATCGTGAACATTTGTAGCAAAGATGCTGACAATGACAGGAGCAGCGAAATTTGTTTTGAATTGTTCAATTTCTTTCAAGCCATCATCAATTCCAGGATTGCATAATCCCATTGCATTGAGCATTCCACCTTCAAATTCTGCAACAACGGGACCTTCATGACCCGCTCGTGGTTGAACTGTGAGAGATTTGCTGGTAACTATTCCTGCGCCATTGATGATCGCATCTTGTAAACTGGAAAATGACATATCCATCACGCCGGCTGGTAAAACAATCGGTGAGTCGATTTCTGATCCTAAAAACTTAATTTTCAATCTCTTATGCATACACCCGTGTCCGGTTTAGATCTTCGTGAGATCATTAGGAAAATTTTTTTATATCTGAATTGCCTAACCAAAAAATTTTTCCCAGTTTAATGGTCAATTAATTGTTGATTTTTTTTGTATAATTATAGTTTCGCTTTGATCTGCTTGATCATATCCTTTTTTTCCCATGTGAAATGTGGTAATTCACGACCAAAATGCCCATAAGCTGCAGTTTTCTGGTAAATTGGTCGTTTCAATTGCAGATAGGAAATAATCTCTTTTGGCTTTAATGGAAAGAGGTCGCGAACGAGGTTAGCGATTTTTTCATCAGAATATTTGCTGGTATCAAAAGTATCTACCATCACAGAAACTGGTTCTGCCACTCCGATGGCATAGGCCAGCTGCACTTCACATTCTCTGCAGATTTTGGCTGCAACCAGATTCTTGGCAATATAACGTGCCATATAGGAAGCGCTGCGATCTACTTTGGAAGGATCTTTTCCGCTGAAAGCTCCTCCACCGTGACTGCCTTTGCCTCCATAAGTATCGACTATTATTTTGCGTCCAGTCAATCCGGTATCAGCATGTGGTCCACCCATAACAAATTTTCCGGTCGGATTGACAAATGTTTTTGTTTTTTCATCGATATATTGGGAGGGAAGTGTCGGCAAAATCACATTTTGGATTATATCATTTTTTATTTTTTCTTGTGTTATATCAGGATCATGCTGGGCTGAAACAACTATTGCTTCGATTCTTTTGGGAGTGCCATTCCAATATTCGATCGTAACTTGTGTTTTGCCATCTGGTCGCAGATAGGGAAGAATATTTTTTTTTCGGATATTTGCTAAATTCTGTGCCAGTTTATGAGCCAGGATCGTTGTCATCGGCATCAATTCAGGTGTTTCATCACAGGCGTATCCAAACATCATTCCCTGGTCGCCGGCTCCTTGTTCGTGTTCCTGTGTTTCGTTGACGCCTTGCGCAATATCTTCTGTTTGCTTATTAATCGTTGTTAAAACAGCACAAGTATGAGAATCGATTCCATATTCTGGTTTAATATAGCCAATTTTTCTGATCGTTTTGCGCACGATTTCGGGAATATCAGCATAACAATTTGTTGTGATCTCCCCTCCTATCAAAGCTAAACCAGTTGTCAGAAAAGTTTCGCAGGCAACGCGTGCGTTGGGATCGCAAAGCAGAATTTCATCCAGAATAGCATCAGAAATTTGATCTGCCATTTTATCAGGATGACCTTCGGTGACCGATTCTGAGGTGAAGAAATGTTTTTCATTTTTCATAAAAAGTCCTTTCTAATATTATTCAACTTCGTTCAGTGAACGAAATATTTTTTCATCCATCTTTTTTGCTTTCAAGAAATCTGTCTGTAAAATTTCATTTTTGATCATTAACAATCTTCCGGGGCTGACGCTCAGTTCATCGATTCCCATGCCAATGAGCAATTCGATATATTTTTTTTCGGAAGCCATTTCGCCGCAGATGGCAACTTTCACATTTTCTTGATGAGCATTTTTTATTGTCATTTGGATCAATCGCAAAACTGATTGATGACTTGGCTGATAATATTCTGTCACAGAGGGATTATCGCGATCGACAGCAAGGGTGTATTGCACGAGGTCGTTTGTGCCGATGCTCAAAAAGTCACATTCTTTTGCGATCATATCGGAGGTGATGGCAGCGGAAGGAATTTCGATCATTGCGCCGATTTCCAGCTTGTCGTTGAAGGCTATCTTTTCTTTGGTCAATTCTGCTTTACATTCCGCGATGATATTTTTTGCTTTTTTAATTTCAGCGACGCAAGAGATCATCGGGAACATGATCTTGACATTTCCCTTTTCATTTGCACGTAAGATCGCTTTGATCTGTTTCTTGAAAAGATTTTCGTGTTTCAGCGAGATCCGAATGCCGCGACAGCCCAGATTCGGATTTATCTCATGTTCGATATTCAAAGCCCGTGAAAGTTTATCTCCGCCCAGATCTATCGTTCTGATGATAACTGGGTGAGGCTCGCATTTCAGCGCAATTTTGTGATAGATCTCAAATTGTTTTTGTTCGGAAGGCGCTTCGTCAGAATCCATAAAAAGAAATTCTGTGCGAAAGAGTCCAATTCCTTCGCTGTTCACATTTTTTACCTGTTCAACTTCTTCAGGAATTTCAATATTGCTCATCAATTTGATGTGTTTTCCATCTTTTGTGAGATTCTGCTTATCTTTGAGCTTCAGCAATGCTTTTTTTTGCTTCTTTTCTTCTTCATATTGTTTATGAAATTTTTCCAAAACATCTTTTTCGGGCGAAATATAGATATTGCCATTGTTGCCATTCAAGATGATCTGGTTTCCCTCTTCGCACGAATTCATAAGATTGGGAGCGTTGACGATCATCGGAAGATTCAGAGAACGCGCGATAATGCTGCTGTGGGAATTTTTGCTGCCTTTCTCGGTGCACAGTCCACGAATATTTTTGGAAAAAACTTTTGTGACAAGCGATGGAGTGATATTTTCCAAGATCAAAATCGAATCTTCCTCGAGGTCATCCAGATTAATGTCTTCATGATCCAGAACTTGACGTAGTAGGCGATAGGCAACGTCTTCATAATCAGACGAGCGTTCGGAATAGTAATCATTTTCCATTTTGTTGAAAATCTCGATGATGTCTGTGAAATGAGTCTTTATTGCAAATTCCAAACTCATTAGTTCCTGACTGATCAGATTTTTGACATTTTTAGAAAATTCTGGATCTTTCAGGATCATTTTATGGGTGGTTAGAATGTCTTTATTATCTTGAGAATGTTGAATATTCTCGATCAAATTATCAACTTCGTTGATTACATTTTTCACGCTTTCTTCAAACCGCAGGATCTCGTCATCGACTTCTGATTCATTGATCTTTTTCTTTTTGATCTGCAATTTTGGTTTTTGGATCTTTTTGATTCTACCGATCGAAATTCCCATAGAGACAGAAGTTCCTTTTAAAACCTTCATATCAACCTACTCTTCTCCAAATTTATCAGCAAATAATTGAGCAACTTCGGACAGCAGATATTCTTCATCCACACCGTCTGCGACTAGTTCCAGCTTTGAACCATATTCTGCTGCCAAAGTCATCACGCCCATAATGCTCTTACCATTGATTTCCATATCATCTTTGATGATCTTGAAATCTGATCTATATTTTGTTGCTGTTTTAACGATCATCGTGGCGGGACGAGCGTGCATACCTAGTTTATTTGTTATCTCAATAGTTTTCCTGACCATAATTAGATCTTACCGCTTTTTCGTTTGATCTCTTGCTGCAATTTGCTTGTGTATTCGCTGGCTGCATCATAACCATAGAGCTTCAACATATGATTCATTGCCACCACTTCGATAATGACAGAGACATTTTTGCCAGGAGAAACTGGAAGATAGATTATGGGGATTTTTACATCAAGGATATTGACGAAATTATCGCTTAATCCGATACGTTCATAATCCATATTGTCTTGCCAGGGCATCAATTCGATCTGGACGTCAATGCGTTTGGTGGGTCGAACAGCCTGAATACCGAACATTTTTGCAACATCGATCAGACCAATTCCGCGCACTTCCATAAAATGACCGAAATTATTTGTGCCTGTTCCCATCAACTCATCATCACGCATGATCATTTTTACCACATCGTCGGTGACTAACCTCCGACCACGTTCTACCAGATCAAGCGCACATTCGCTTTTTCCGATCCCACTTTTTCCAGTGAGCAGAATTCCCACGCCAAAGACATCGACGAGAGTACCGTGAATTGTTTTGGAAGGAGCAAAATGGTCACCGAGATATTTGCGGAGAGAATGAAACAGGCGGTCTGTGGAAAGCCTGGAAATGAAGATCGGGATATTCATTTCATTTGCCAGGAATACCATTTGTTCGGGAGCTGAAAGTCCTTTTGTGATGATGATGCACGGGATATCATACATAAATACTTCTTTGATGATATTGTAGATATCCTCGCTTTTGCGGGATTGTAGAAAACTGATCTCGGTTTCGCCCAAGATTTGAATTCGGCTGTGGGCAAATCTTTCCAAATATCCAGCAAAAGCCAATCCTGGACGATTCAGATATTGATTGGCGATTTCCTTGTTCATTGCTTTTGGATCTGTGATCAAAGCCAACGAGAAATCTTCTTTTTTTTCCTCAAAAAATCTTTTAACTTTAATGTTTTTCATTATTTTTCCCAATTATGAAGAGGAATTGAGTTATGGTTCAATTAGTTTGTAATGTTCTTCATCTTTTTTGATCAAAACATTTACTTTATCAGTTTCGATATTTTTAAACACAAAGTAAGGATCATCTCCGACGTCAAATCTTTCTATTGCTTCTTCTAACAACATATCTTCGGCCAATATCCTTTTCACTTTTATGCGGCTTTTTGCTTCATTTTTTTTGATCAAATTTGCATAAACAAAGCGAGAATTATCTTTCAAGCTTGTTTTCTTTTGATGGTCTGCCCATTTTTCTTTCAGCTTTTTGATCTGAGCTACCATTTTGTCGATTGCGCTATCGACGGCAAGATACATATCTTTATCTTCTGCTTCGCTAACCAAATTATTTTTGGGAGCATGGACAAGTAATTCGACTTTGCTCATATTATTCTCGAAAGAGAGCACAAATTGTGTGTTGATGATATGATCAAAATACTTTTCCATTTTTTCACTACTTTCATAAACATGATCTCTGATCGCATTCGTCAGGTCAAAATGACGTGCAGTAATTGTGATTTGCATAATAACTCCTTTTTTTAAAATGATCTTTTTTCAACTTTTTTCAATCAGGGGTCTAACTTTTTCCGCATGATAGGAACTGCGTACCAAAGGTGCTGATTCCAGCAATTTAAACCCCATTTTCAAACCTATTTTTCTATATTTAGAAAAAACTTCAGGATGCACATATTCAACCACCGGAAAATGATCTTTACTCGGTTGCATATACTGCCCGATGGTCATCACTTTTGTTTTGACATTTCGCAGGTCTGCCATTAATTCTAATACTTCTTCTTTCTTTTCACCCAAACCGAGCATGATCCCGCTCTTTGTCAAAAATCCAGCTTCTTGAGCTGTTTGTAAAACTTTCAGTGAACGCTGATAATTTGCCATCGGACGAACTTTTGGATAGAGTCGAGGAACCGTTTCCAGATTGTGATTGATCACATCTGGCTTTGCTTTGAAGATGATCTCCAAATTTTCGTTTTTTCCTTGCAGATCAGAGATCAAAACCTCGATCGTAGGTTTCTGTTCACAAATTTTACGGATCTCGCTGATCGTTTCAGCAAATTGGTTAGCACCACCGTCAGGCAGATCATCTCTTGTCACCGTCGTGATCACGATGTGTTTCAGATTTAATTCGCGTGCTACAAGTGCAATATTTTTTGGTTCATCAGGAGCGGGCGGTTTGATATTTTTTTTGTCTTTGCGAACAGCGCAGAAAGTGCAATTTCTTGTGCAGATCTCACCTAATATCATAAAAGTTGCTGTTCCTCTTTCAAAGCATTCTCCTTGATTGGGACATTTTGCGCTTTCACAAACTGTGTGCAGATGATATTTGTGCATTTTACTGCGGATCATTCCGCTTTTTCTAGCGCCCAATTTATTTGATTTGAGCCAATGCGGTTTTCTTTTTATCATAGATCACAACTTATGAATAGCAAGATTTTCTGCATCTTCGAAAGCTTCCATAATAGTTTCAGATAAAGTCGGATGGGCAAAGACGATTTTTTTTATATCGTCCAATTTTGCTTTTGAACCCATTAGTGCTGCAATTTGTGCTATCAGCTCTGTTGCTTGCGGTCCGATGATCTGAGCTCCCAGGATCTCTTTTGTTTCTGCGTTGATCACAGTTTTCACAAAGCCAAAAGTATCGGACATTCCCAGAGCTTTTCCATTTGCTGCGAAAGGAAATTTCCCGACCAATATTTTTTGATAGATCTTCTTTGCCTGATCTTCAGTTAAGCCGATAGAGCCAATTTCTGGTTTGGTAAAAGTGCAGTTGGGAATATTATGGTAATCGAGATGAACAGTTTCTATCTGTTTTTCTTTCAGCTTTCGGTAAATATCATCACAGGCGAGGATCGCTTGTTTGCTGGCAGTGTGTGCTAACATAGATTTTGCTGTCACATCTCCGATCGCATAAATATTTTGCATATTTGTTCTCATTTGATCATCGATCAGGATTGCTTCGCGATCGAAGATAAGATTGAAATTTTCAGTTTTAATATCGAAAATTGGTTTTCTTCCAACGCTCAGTAAGACTTTTTCTGTTGTCAGCTTTTTTCCATTGGAAAGTTCCAGCTGAATTCCATCTTTTATCTTTTGCCATCTTTGAACTGAAGTTTTTAAATGGATTTTGATCCCGGTTCGTTTCATTGCCATCTGCAATCTGCGGGAAACTTCTTTATCTTCATTGTTCAGAAGTGCAGGCAAGAATTCCACGATCTCCACTTTCACGCCCATTCTGTGATAGATGGAAGCAAATTCACAGCCAATCACGCCACCGCCGATCACAACCAATTTCTTCGGCAATTTCTGCATTTGTAGTATCGAGCGTGAGCTCAAAACATTTTCGTTATCAGTTTTTATATTGGGAAGCTCCTTCCAAGATGAACCAGTAGCAATGATGAGAATTTTTGCTTGATAAACCTGATCTTCAGTATGGATCAGAAAATGCTCATCTTCTTTGGATATTTTGTTAACCGTTTCTTTTTGAACAGGAATCTTTCTTTTTTGGAAGATGAATTCCACGCCCGAAACTAATTGCTCAACAATTTCATTTTTCCGTTGCCAGACTTTTTGATAGTCCAGGCTGATATTTTCAACTGAGATACCAAATTTTTTTGAGGATTGGAATTCGTCATAAACTTCTGCAACTTTTACCAGAGATTTTGTGGGAACGCAGCCATGATTCAGACAAACTCCACCGATCCGTTCTCTTTCGAATACTACGGTATTGATCTTGTACTGGTTTAATCGAATTGCCGCGACGTAACCTCCAGGTCCGCCTCCAATAACTGCAACATCAAATTTTTTCATTCTTTTCTCCTGAGGTGGCTATTTAATATTCCTTTTGATTTTCTATATTTTGCCACGACCCGACGCGAGACATTTATTCCCATTTCATAGAGTTTGTCTTTGATCTCTTGATCGCTTAAGGGATTTTGAATGTCTTCTTCATCGATCATTTTCTTGATCCGCATTTCCACATTATGGCGTGAAACAGAATTATAATTCATATCTTTGCCAGCTTTGCTTGTGAAAAAATCTTTCAGACACATTACTCCGAAGGGTGTGTCTACAAATTTGCTACTGACAACGCGGGAGATCGTCGACTCGTTTACTTGCAATTCATCTGCTATCACGGCGTAGGTGAGAGGTTTCAAATAGCCGCTATCTTGATAGAAAAATTCTGATTGATGTTTAATGATAGAGCGCATCACTTTTTCCAGAGTGCGGCCACGCAAATAGACAGATTTTATCAGGAATTTGGCAGAATTGACCTTATTGCGCAGATATTCGATTCCGATCTTGTCCTTTTTTACTTCTTCCAAGACTTTACGATAATTTCGATTCAATCTTATTTTTGGAAAAGAATAATCATTTAAAATTATTTCATAATCATCTCCGATCTTTTTCAGGATGAGATCGGGCATTACCTGTTCATTTGTGCCAGATTGCAATCTCAATCCCGGTTTGGGATCGAAATGCGATATTTTTTCTTTGAGTTTCATCACAGTCTCGATGAGAACGCCCATTTTGGAAGCGATCTTTTTATAGCGACGATGGATCAGGTCTTGAAAATGATCTTTGATCAATGTTATCAGCAATTCGTTATTTTCTTGTATTTGAGCAAGCAAGCATTCTTCAATGCTGCGAGCTGTGATGCCAGCTGGTTCAAAATGCAGAATTTCCTGATGAATTTCTTTTGCTCTTTCCAGATCGATGCTATAATCTTCTGCGAGTTCTTGAACAGTATTTTCTTCTTCCAGATAGCCATGAATATTCACGCTGTCGATCAAATCACAGGCAAAATCATATTCATGTTGTGATAGTTTCAGCCAATCCAATTGATCGACAAAAGCAATTTTTTTATTCACATCAGTGCGGATGACCTTTTCAAAAACTTCCATTTTATCATTATCTTTGTTATAGCTGGAAGAAGCGCTGGAGTAAAATTCATTGTAAGAATCGAGGATTTCGCTCAGTGCTTCAGATTCGTCGAGGGTTTTTTGGAGATCAGGATCCTCATTTTCATTGTCAATATCCAGATTTTCTTCATCTTCGTTATTTTTTTCATTTTCAGGTTTTTCTTGTGTATTTTCATCTTCATTGATCTCAGTAAATTCCAGCATTGGATTATTTATCATTTCCATTTTCAAATGTGCTTCTAACTGCAACAATGGTAGCGTTAGCATTTCCAAGGATTGGAGCATTTTCGGTTTTAATAGTAAATTCTGAGTTTGTTTCTGATAAAGCGTCTGTTTCATTTTACTCATAATAATCACCTACAGGTCGTTCAATTTTCCACGAAAGGATTGGTGAATCTATCGCCAAGATAGACTTCACGTGCTTTCTGATCATTGACTAATTCTCTTGAAGTTCCTGAAAACAAAATTTCACCATTAAAAATAATATAAGCTCTTTCTGTGATCTTCAAAGTTTCTAATACATTATGATCTGTGATGAGGATTCCGATATTTTTCTTTCTTAATTTTTGGATAATATCCTGAATATCGGCTACAGCCATTGGATCGACGCCCGCAAAAGGTTCATCCATCAAGATAAAGGACGGTGAAGTGACCAGCGATCTTGTGATCTCCAGTTTTCGTCTTTCTCCACCAGAAAGCGTGTAGGCTTTCTGTTTGGCCAATTTTGCCAGGCCTAATTCTTGCAGATGTTCAGAAAGACGTCTTTTTCTCTCTTTTTTGGATAATCCGAGCGTTTCCAGGATCGCCATAATATTTTGCTCGACCGTTAATTTGTGAAATATCGACGGCTCTTGAGCTAAATAGCCGATACCTTTTTGCGCTCGTTTGAACATTGGAAGATCCGTAATATCTTTATCATCAAAAAAAACCTTACCCTTATTTGCTTTGATCAATCCTAATATCATATAGAAGGTGGTGGATTTGCCAGCGCCGTTCGGTCCCAAAATTCCAACAACTTCTCCTTGTTCAATTTTGATGCTGACGTTATTCACAACCTTTCTTTTTCCATAGATCTTCACTAATTTTTTTGTGCTGAGATTTTTCATATCTGATTTGTATTTTCTTATTTTTTCTTTTCCTGTCAAGCGATAGTTTCTTAATTTACGAAATTGGAACAAATTCTGCATCAAAGCGGTTTTCACAAATTTCTAATCTGCAAATAAATAGACTCTGTTCTGAACTTTCCTAAAAATAAAAAAGGCTGATGTTTCCACCAGCCTGAGATAAAACTATTTCAATAATAACATTTTCTGCACTGCGATGTTTTTCCCATTTTTTAAGCGAGAAAAATATAATCCGCTGGCAACGGCTTTTGCGTTTTTGTCTTTTCCATCCCAGAAAATCTCGTGTTTGCCTGCTTCCAATTTCTCATCGATCAAAGTTCGAACTTGCTGTCCTCTAATATTAAAGATCTCCAATGTTGTAATTTCAGAACTTTCCTTGATGGAAAATTGGATCATTGTGGTTGGATTGAAAGGATTGGGATAATTCATCAGACTCATTTTGCTGGAAATTATTTGCTCGATGCTGTCTGTTGCATTTGTATAAGTTTGCGCTGGATTGCTGAAGCGACTTTCTCCTTCTTGATAAAGCGCTGTCACGACATAATAATAAATATCTTCCATCAGATTAGAATGCATGAAATAAGTTTCATTGACATTTGATAGAAAAAGATATGGATCATCCAGCTGTGTGCGATAATAAACATTGTAGCTGAGAGGATTTGTTGATGGTGCTTCCCAATTCAATAGATTTTCTGCTTCAATGGGTTCAACATTCTCCGCAGTAAGATTTGTTGGTGGTTGCAACATCATTGTTTCATCAACGATCGCAATATCATCGATATACCAGCCTTCTTCTGCCACTGCTCCGTCTGATCCAAAAACGAAACGAATTTTGATAATGCCATCATAATCGCTGAGATCAAAATATGCTCTTTCCCAATCAATTTCTCCCGAATAAACTGGTGTTGCGTTTGCAAAGGGCGGATTATTATCGCCTCTTGTAATGTAAGGATAGCCGCTTTCTGGCGTGATCTGCGTCCAAACATCATTATAAAAGATCTCGAGCAATCCGCCATCATAACATTCATCGGGATAGGAAGCACTGGTTTCTGCTTGCAGCCAATGACGAAAAGTTAAATATCCATCGCTACTTATATCAAGTTCAGGAGATTCCAAAGCGCAAATCAGATTATTTCCATAAGTTCCTGTTGTGGTGCTGCCAACTTTCCAGGAATGAGTTTCCGAAAAACAACGGTTTTCACTTTGATGCCATTCATCACTGCCAACATTTAATGAAAGATGAGTCCAACCATTTTCGCCATATTCCACGTTATCAAAAAATCCGACATTTATATCAAGTTGCAGAATTTGATAATAGCCCAAAGCTTCTGAAAGCAAAAGATTAAAACGGATATTATGAATTGGTGGGCAATCGGTTGAGATGGAAAATGCAAAAGTTTCATCAAAAAAAGCAGTTTCTCCATTTTGCAGGGCAGCTATCTCTGCGCTATTTTGGTTGATAGAGACAAGATCATCATCGGTATAAAGAATTCCGGTGATATTTTCGGCGATTCCAGTGCCTTGATTGATCAGGCTTATCTCAAGTTCTGCTGATTCTCCAGGTTGCAAGCTGCCATCTCCGCCACTATCGATCACGATTTGATTTGATGTTTGTAAGATCGGAGCATAAGAAGTGATCGTAAAAACTTCTTCCCAGCTATTTGTGGCCGAATTTATCATGATCTCTAATTCCAGATCTTCAGCATCGGGGCAATAAGGATCTATCGAAAAGCTGAATTGTTCATTTCCATATTCCAGTTCATTTGGGGCAATGTTTGGATATTGAGAAGTGATATTTTCGAGAAAAACATATTGATTTTGGGTAGTGATGATGGCAGAAACATTTTCCGCAGTTTCTGTTCCCAGATTTAGCAAACTAAGGTCAAACGTGATATCTTCTCCATGCTCGACAATTCCGTTATTATTACCAGCCGAATCATCGATGATGAAGTCATTAACCGTCAAATAAGCACCGCCGGGCGGTATCACATCAATCTCTTCATTGATCGTTTCACAATTGAAAGCAGAAACAGTGAGTTTGGCTGATCCGACTTCCAGATCATGAGAGATGGAAACATTTCCATTTTCATCTGAAGTGCCCGTGAAAGAAACTCCAGCTTGGAATAGTGAGACCAAAGCACCTTCCACCGCTTCACCATCAGAAGTTACGGTGGTATTGAAATCAATGTTCGATGTGATGATTGTATTGGATAATGAGAGCTCTTGCGTTGTTGCTGTGCGCACGTCCAAAGTGGCATCTCCAAAGACGATCCAGGTTTCCAGGATCGGAAGTCCACCGCTGGGTTCTTCCAGGGTCATCAAGATCGAACCATTGAAACAGAGAGAGCCGAAAGTTAATTTCCGCACATCGGTAGATATTCCATTTTGATTGGGATACAAGCTATAATCATATCCACCCACCAGCAGATCATTAATATAATCCTGACCGCGCATCGGCGGATCCCAGCTTTGATTGATCGAAGAAGCAAACATTGCCACAGAGCCGCCATTTTCTTTGTGCAGCCAGGCTTCGGCAAAACATTCTGTACTGGCAAATGCTCCATTCACACAAGCCACAGAGATGATCACCGGTAATTGCTCGCCATTGGAAAGATTGCTGATATGTCCATTATTGAAGCTGGAAGATGACCAACTCGTCGTTGTGCCATGCCCACAATAATTGATGATCCCGGTTCCGTTATTAACGGCATCTGCCACCATACTGGGATTTGCGCTGGGATCAAATATTGGATTGTGAAAATCATAGGTGAAAGGATCAAGTTTGTTGTCATAAATAATTTCGATATGTTCATTATCCATTTCATTATCATCGCCAGGACCTTGATTGGAAGCGATTCCGGTAGCTGTTTCAAACCAATCTTCACCAGCTTCTGTATTCTTTTCATAATCAATCGCCTTATTTATCTGGATGGTAACTTCATTTGCAGAATTGGCAGAAAAACGTCCCACGATCAGATCGGGATAAAAATCTGTTCCTACTACCAATCCAAGATTGGGATCAGCTGGTGCACTACCAGAAGTCGGGGCTTGAATATCTTGCCAATCACCTACTAATTGCACATATAAAATATCGTTATGAGTATTATAAAGGTCTTGCACAAGATTGGTAACGTTCGTTCCAGCAGCTACCACTTCTTCATAGACAATGTAGCCTTTTTCTCTTTTCCAATTGATGTATGGTGCGATCGCGAGTGAATCTCGATTCGTATAAATCACCAGCAGCGATCCGTGGTCTTCCAATTCATTTTCAAATCTTGTTTCTGAATAATTTATGAAAGCTGAGCGATAGAGAGCTTCCATTTCGCGGGTGATTTTGGAACGTTCTTGAATTAGTGGATTTATCGGATTTTCTTCATTCTCGATCAATTTTATTTTCCCCTTTTTATGAATATGTAATTCACCTTTGATAGCGTTATATTGGAAAGGATGGATAAAAACGTTCAAGCCACGAATATCTCGCAATATAAAAGGGTCAGATGTTTGGTGAATTTTTTTTGGATAAAGCTCATCTTTTTGCGATGCAGCAGAAATTTTATAGGGAACAGCAGAAGGATCTTGATCGCGATATAGCGTTCCGCGCGAGGGCAACAAAGGATGCTTCAATGTGATAACTTCTGAATCTGTGATCTTGATCGAGGAAGAAAAATTCTTCTGGTCTGGAAGTTTCAGCGCTGTGTGAAGATAGGGTAGAGCTGCGTAACCTTTTTGCTTTGTGCGTAATTCTCCTGAAAATATGATTTGAGTGAAGACCTTTCCAGCAATTTGAATATTCTGTAATTCAAAATCTCCAAGCTCAAAAGTTAATTCCAGCGAAGCGGGATCGATTTTTTCATAGGAAATTTCAGATTCTGTGGAAAAAATAAAAGCCACCGAAAACATAAAGATCATACAAAGACAAATTCTTAACCTCATAATTTACCTCCCCGAAATGATTTTTGGAACAGCAAAATTAAATGCATAAAACAATCCAATTTAGAATTTTTAATGAAAGACCATATTTTTTTAAATGTTTGATGATAAAGGCAAATTTTCCGAAGCTTCTCCGAAAAAAATCTTTCAAGTAAGATCTATAAAGTTAGAGGTTTAGGTGTTTAGTCAAGTCCTAAATAAGGTTTGCACTTTTTTGTATGATATGATGTACACTTAGGACATTGATTTTTATTCATTTTTTGGGCAGCTTCTTATCTTTGTTGTCTCTGGCAGGATAAGTATATTCGAGCACTTGAAAATTAGAAAACTTTTCTGTCACAAGATTCAGCAGAGTTTTAATCGGGTAAGTTTCTGCGTGAAAAACTTCATTCAACCTGTCGATCTTCGCACTCCAGTGAAGGATCATTTTATGTGATCTCTGCGCTTCATTCAAGCCGTTTGCAACTATCTTATTAATGATGATCATTCCTTTTTAAAACGCATTCCAGCCTAAATTGTGGATTTAAAGTGAATGTCAAACAATAAAAAACTTCAATCTGAGTTTGGTATAATGTACTCCTATCAGCTTAATGGAATTTTAATTATATACAGATTAACACAGATTTAAGATGATTAATTATAAAAACAACCTACCAAAAAATGTAGAAACAGGGTAAAATTATGTCCCTAAAAGTGTAAAGAATTATATTATCATCTCCAAAAAAGTGTAATTATCTTATATATAAAGTATCAAAAAATGTAGAAACAGGGTATAATTATGTCCCTAAAAGTGTAAAAAGTATTAGTACAGACGCAGAAAGACGCTGATTGATTATGAATGGGTTTTGCAAAAAAGAAATTAGGTCATTCTGAGAAATCTTTCATCTTCACTCACGGAGAATCTCGTGTTTTTCTTTCTTTATTCCTTCTCGTATCTTGCTCACAGACAGAGATGTAAAGCTAAAAGAAGTTCATAAGATTCTTCCAAAG
>JAGYMQ010000122.1 GCA_018400535.1 Candidatus Cloacimonadota bacterium | reverse complement strand
ATATCTTGAAATTTTATTTTATTTATTTGTGGATGGTAAAGATGGGTTAAGAAAAATTAATAAATGCTACTTACCCATTTAAAACTTACAAGAGCCTGGAAAAATAACTCTGTCTGTTAAACTTAAATTGAAAACTCCAGATTAATAAGTAGAAGCAATACCTGATATGATTTTGTACTTAGTAAGTTAACTAGATTGGTACTACAATTAATTCTCAGAAAAAAAGTGTTGCAAATGTATTACTATTACATCGGATAAAACCAAGATCGAATTTTTTACTTGACATTGTATTTTTATTGTAAAATCGAAATACCTAAATATATTTGCTTTCTATTGATTTATAATACATAATTATCTGGGGATTATTAAGGTGAAGCAATGAAGTTAAGTTTTTACGCAGAAACTAATATCGGGAAAAAATATAAAAACAATGAAGATTATTACTCTATACCGAGCTCTCCTAAAAATGTAATCAATTTATCAAAAAATAAGACTCACTTCATTCTCTGTGATGGTATGGGTGGTGCAAATTCTGGAGAAGTTGCCAGCCAGATAACTTCAAACTGGCTTAATAAAGAATTATCCAATATTTCAAATAATACGATAGTTCAAAGATTATCCTCGAAATTTCTTTCAAAAAATACAAATGATCAAACAAAGTTGAAAATCAATAATGCAATAAAAGAAACTAATAGAAAGATCTTTGAACTTTCTCAAAAACACGAACAATACAATGGAATGGGAACAACTGTAGTTTCGGCATTTTTCAATAATAAGAACCTTTTTTTACATAATGTTGGTGATAGTCGCTGCTATAGATTTAGGAATGATGAACTTACTCAGCTAACTGAAGACCAATCAGAAGTTTGGGAATTGTATAAGATGGGTGCAATTACAAAGGAAGAAATTGCCACTCATCCTCGTAGCAATATTATTACAATGTCTATTGGTACAACTAAAGATATTGAAATCAACTCTTATGAATATGAAGTTGCATTTGGAGATAAATATATTCTTTGTAGTGATGGATTAACTGATATGATTGCAGATCAGGGAATAGTACGGATTATTAAAGAAGAGAAAGATTTAAATAATACATCTAATAAACTTATTGAAGCTGCTTTAAATGCAGGCGGCAAAGATAATGTAACCATAATTTTAATTGAAATTATCAAATAGGAAGGCATCTATGAAACATTGTACGGAGTGCGGTGCAAAGTTGGAAGGTAAGGTAAAATTCTGTCCCGAATGTGGTACACCGGTAGCCAAAGCAAAGCAAAAAAAACAGAAAGCAGAAGAAACAACTGATGATTTCAAAACCCAACTACGAGGAAAGTCGCAAACTTACGGGGTTCTGAACCTGGAAAACCTGCCAGCCGGTCACATCATCGATGAACGGTATGAGATCAAAGAGAAAGTCGGGCAAGGTGGCTTTGGCGCAGTTTATCGAGTATTCGATAAAAAGATGAACATCGATAAAGCTCTGAAGATCATCCCGGAAGCGATTGTAAGCGATGAAGAAGCGATGGCAGACCTGCAGACTGAAGCTCGCACCATGATCTCACTTAATCATAACAGCATAGTAAGAGTTTATGACTTTCATGATACCGGAGCAGTCAAATATATCGATATGGAGTTTGTTGAGGGTAAGACACTTACCAAATTCAAACTGGAGCATCCGAATAAACAAGTTCCTGAAGCCAAGGTAAAAGAACTGGCAGTGAAGATAGCCGACGGTCTTGCCTATGCTCATTCCAAAGGGATCATCCACAAAGATATTAAACCACAGAACGTGATGCTGACTAAAGATGGTGATGTGAAGATCATGGATTTCGGTATTGCAGAGACAGTACGAACCAGTATGAGCAGAATCCAAAATACATCATCCTCAGGCACGTTGGTTTATATGAGTCCTGAACAGATCAAAGGCAAGGATGTAGGCAAAGAGAGTGACATTTATTCTTTCGGCGCGATGCTTTATGAACTGCTTTCCGGTCATCCGCCGTTTTATAAAGGTGATATCAATTATCAGATTTTGAATGAACAGCCGGAAGTATTATCTAATGTTTCTGAACAATTAAATGACTTGATTATGAAATGTATGGAGAAGGATTTTCGAAAACGCTGTCAGAATTTCACTGAAGTTATCTCTCAACTTGGTGGTAAGATAAAGAAATATGAAGAAGAAATCATAAGCCGTAAGCTACAAAGTGTGTCAGGAAAATCATCAAAGATCAAAGTTTTAGCTCCCCTAACCATCAAAACTGATCCACCGGGAGCAGAAGTTGCAATCGGAGGTAAGTTGCATTCGGAAGTTACTCCGATAGACACCGAATACAAAACCGGCAAATACAAGATCACAATTTCTAAAGAAGGCTATGAAACAATAGAAGATACTATCCAGATTAATGAGAACGTTCCCAATAAATTCTACTTAGAACTGGAATCGGTAAAAGGATCAATTAAAGTCAATTCTGTAGAATCGGGTTGTCAGGTTTTGTTAAATGATGCTGATACAGGAAAAACAGCACCATGTGACTTGGATGGATTAATTCCGGGTAAACATACAATAAAATTAATTGGTGATAAATATTACTCATCTCAGATTATAGTAACTTTGAAGCCTAAAGAAACGAAAACCATAACTCCTGCACTCAGTAAATATTCATATCTCACCATTAATACAGTTTACCAGTGTAGTTTTAGAGTTGAAGAATTGGAAATTGCGGCAAATGAAAGTTATAAAATCGAACCAGGTATTTACAAGATTATTCCATCATTGAATTATTTGAGCTCTTATCAGGTTGAATTAACCGAAGGCGAAATCAAAGAGATCAATAATGATGACTATGTGGACAAACGAAGTGTGGTAATCCAAGCAGGAGATATTCCAACGAAGGCATATTTTATATATGATATTGGTATCAAACTTGTAGAAGATCTAATTATCAACGAAGAGAATAAAATCCTTCCCGGTACCGGCAAGCTGCAACTGAGCAATAAATATCTTACTAAAATAGTGAAGGTTGAAAAAGCGAAGGAGGATGTAACAATAGATTTTGCCACTCCAACGCAGGAAGCGATCAAGAAGAGAAAACGAACGATTACATCTTTAATCTCAGCTTTTTCGGCGATCGTCTTGATCTTTATCATTTCACAGATCATGATGTCCATAAACCATGCCAAAGCCTGGAAAGCAGCTAAATCAGCTAATACGGAATCATCTTATGCAGAATACGTTTCTTCTTATCCGAAAGGGAAGTATGTGGAGAAAG
>JAGYMQ010000121.1 GCA_018400535.1 Candidatus Cloacimonadota bacterium | reverse complement strand
AAAACGTTTCCCAATTCCAACATTTCAAACAATTTAACTTTTTTTCTTTTTTCTTCCTTTTTGCTTTTTCCTTTATTCTTCCTAAACCCCTAAACCCATAAACCCCTAAACTTATAGACTCCTAAACTTCTAAACTCCTAAACTTCTAAACTTCTAAACCCCTATTTCTCCACTCTCCTTGCTTTTCCCTATTCTTATCCTTCGACTCCGCTCAGGATGACAAAGTAAAATGCTCAGGATGACAAATTAAATAGCTCAGGATGACAAATGACTTCTTACATTCAACCTTTAAACTTGTAACTTTCAACTTGTAACTTTCAACTTTCAACCATTTCCACCATTTCAACCAATTCACCCAACATTTATCGCCCATTTTTCCCTAAAATGCGTTTTACACGTTGCCGTGTGGTTTTCAGCAAACGAGCAGTCTGGCTGATATTGCGATTGGTTTTCAGAAAGGTTTGCTGGACAATATCAAAGATCATTTCATCGAGAGATTTGTCAGTTGAAGAAAGCATTTTTTTGGGTTTTCTTTTGAACATTTTGAGTTCATTTTTTGTGATCGGATTTTGATGTTGGTGCATCAAAACGATTTTTTCAATACAGTTTTTCAATTCCCGCACATTTCCTGGCCAATCATTAGTTGTGAGCAAATTCATAGCATCGGAAGTGATAGACATTGCTGGTTTTTTATATTTGATGCAAAACATTTCCAGAAAATGATAAACAAGAGCAGGGATGTCTTCTTTTCTATTTCGCAATGGTGGAAGAGATATTTTGAAAACATTCAAACGGTAAAAAAGTTCTTTACGAAAAGTATCTTCTTGTATCATTTTTTCCAGGTCGCTGCTACCGGCAAAGATCAATCTGGCATCAAATTTTATTTCATTATTACTGCCCATAGGTTTGATCTTTCTATCTTCGAGGACGCGAAGTATTTTTGCTTGAATAGGAAGGCTGAGATCACCGATCTCATCAACGAAGAGAGTTCCTTGATCAGCTTCCATAAAAAGTCCAGTTTTGTTTTCAACTGCACCGGTGAATGAGCCTTTTAGATGACCGAAAAGTTCGCTTTCTGCTGTTTGCTCTGGAATAGCAGCACAATTTATCACAACAAATTTTTTGCTTTTTCTTTTGCTCAGATCATGTAATGCGTGAGCAACTAATTCTTTTCCCGTTCCCGATTCACCAAAGATATAGACATTTGCATTCGTTTTTGCCACCAGATTTATCTGTCGATAAACTTCTTGCATTGCTTTGCTGGTGCCCACGAAATAATCCATACTGTTGATCGTGGCATCGACTTTCAATTTTGTGATTTCATCTTGCTTCAAAATAATTTGTAATATCGAATCTGAGTTATATTGGATCTCTTCAAAATGAGCTGGATGAAAGCTTTCGTTACTTGTGAATCTATCCATATAGAGAACGCCGATAATTTTGCCTTCAGTTTTGAGAGGAACAGAAATAACAGAGAGAAAGGGATAGTCTGCGACGCTATTACTGCAGTCTGGTTCAGCTGCTGCATTAGGCAGGAAAATTGCCTTTCCTTGATCTTCGATCGTTTTTTCCACTATCCAATTGCTGAATTGATCATTTTCCAGCTCAGAAGATTTAATCCGAATTTGCGGTCTATCATCTTCGAAAGTTATGATCATCACGCGGTCTGCTTTGTATCTTTTTTTGAAATATCTGGTTAATTCTTCGGACAATGCGAAAGGTTCGGTGAAATTGAGTGACAGTCGTAAAAAATCATCGTTAAAATTTGATAACATTATTTTCTCCCGATCAAGGTTTTAAAATTAAAGAATTTTTTCATAATGATTCAATTGTTTTAATCTTCGAGCATAAAGAAAAATCGGATTTTGTTGAAAGATCTCTTTGTAAATTGCGATTGATCCAGTTCTATATTTTTCTGCTAAGTCACACAAATTTAATTCTTTATACATTCGATATAATTCCAAATTCAGCATTGCACTTTCTTCTTTTTGATGGCTTTCACTCAGCATTTTTTCTAAAGGTGCAAGCGCTTTGTCGATTTTCATTTTCTTACTTTTATTTGTTTTAAATTGGATTTTTAGTGAATTCAGTTTGCCCCAGAATATAGCGCCGGTGTATTTCAATTCTTTAGCCAGAGAAATTCCTTGCAAATTTAATTTGTTGGCTTCTTCGATTTTGTTTATTTCCAGAAAAATATTTGCCAGCTCGACTAATTGCTTGGACAAATGATATTTGATATTAAGTTTCTGCGCTATATTTATTGCATTTTTGTATTGGATAATAGCGTTTTTAAAATCTTTATTTAGATAATACATTCGTCCGAAATTTCCCAGAACGACCGATAGATTTTGCTGATCTCCCAATTCTTGTGAAATTTTTATGGAATTCAAAAAGTTATTTTCTGCTTTGGAAAATTCGCCAGTATCGGTTAAAAGGCTGGCAACATTTCCATAAGAGATTGCCAAAACTCTTTTGTATCCAATCTTTTTGCATAAGGCAATTTGCATATTCATATATTTGATGCTTTCTTGATAATTATCCATATTATAATAAATCACACCAATATTTCCTGCCACCCGAGCTGTAGATTCAATTAAACCGAGTTGTTTAGATATTTTCAGCTGTTTTCTAAAGTCTTGTAAGGCAAGGTTATTTTTGCCTTGTTCCAATTTGATTATTCCAATATTACCCCAAGCTGTTGCTTCGATTTTTTTTTGGCCATTTTCTTGTCCGATCGCAAGTTGCTGATCGAAATAATGATTTGCTTTTTCTGTTTTTCCAGTATTGTTGTAAATGATCCCTAAGCTGCTGAAAGCGTTCGCTAATTCTTTTCTGTTGTTTGTTTTCTGGAATAATATGACAGCTTTTTTCAAATAATATTCTGCCTTGTTAAATTGTCCTTTTCTGTATAATATCTGGCCATAAGACGTAAGAACTGTTCCAATCGTGTTTTCATCATCGATAGTATCAGCTAATTTTACAATCGTTTTTCTGAGCGCAAGGCATTTATCCCATTTTCCCTGAATCTGGTAAACATTTCCTAATTTGATTGAAATATCTATCATATCTTTTGATCTTCTCGTTGGTTTCAACAATTCAATGACTCGTTTGTAATATAGAATTGTCTTTTCCAAAGCATATTCTTTATGAGAAAGTTCAGCCGCAATTTTACAATAATGAACAGCTTTCTCTGCGTCTTCTGCAAAATAATAATGATCAGCAATTCTATCGATAACGGCTAAATAATTTTCTTTGTGTTTATTTTCCAGAGAAGATGCAATTTTGTGATGGATTTTTTTCTTTTCTTTCTGAGGTAAATTTTCGGAAATCACTTCTCTTACCGCATCGTGAATGAATTGCATTGAATTGGGAGTTTCTGCATTTTCCAGCAGGTTGGAGTTTTTGATAGTGATAATATCTTGCCAGAGTTGTTTTTCTGAAAGCTCGGAAACTTTCTGCAAAATATCCAGTTCAAAATTTTTTCCAATCACTGCTGCTCTTTTCAGCGTATAAAGAGATTCGGATGAAAGAAGCTGCAATCTTTCTAAGATAACATTCTCAATTTTATTAGATGTGTTGGATAATAATGCACCAGAAAGTTCCCATTGATCGCCTTTTGCTTTGAGCTTTCCTTTTTCCCAGAGATGAAATATGATCTCGCGGATGAACAAAGGATTGTTACCAGTTTTGTTTTGCAATTTGGAAAGAAAATCTTCGTCGATAATTTTTGTTCCCAGCATTGAATTGACCATTTTTTTGGTGTTGTTCTTTCCCAATTTTTTGAGTAAGATCACTGGCAATTCATTTTTTACGGAGATATTATCTATTTTGCGCAAAAATGCTGAATCTTCATTGCGCACTAGAACTACAAAAGAGATGTTGCTACCAATTAAATTACGGGTTGCATATTCAAACCAGTCCAAAACGATTTCATCTGTTTCATGAAAATCTTCTAAAATGATGATCGTTGGTTTTTCGGCGATATTCTGAAAAAATTTTGTGAAAGCAGCAAATAATCTGACCTTGGCTTTGGGAGCAGAAAGATTGGAAACTGGCTTGAGCTTTTTTGTCCAGTTCTCTTGTTTCAATTCAGGCAAGAGCAGATTCAAAATATCAAAACCAAAATTTCCCAAAATTGCGATCTTATCATTGTCAGGAAAATCTTTTATTTTGTTATAAAACATTTTTGCCAGCTCACTCATTGGTTGTAAAGCAGGATTGCCAAGATCACATTTTATCAAAAATTGTGTACTGTTTTGGGAAAGAGCAGCATACTGAGATTCCTGCCAGAACATAGTTTTGCCGATTCCTCTTTCACCTTTGATCACGACAGATTTTTTTTCTGACAGAGCTGTTTGCAAAATTTTCAATTCTTTTTTTCTACCCACGAATTCAGGTGGAAAAAGCGAGCTTTGCGCTTTTGGAATATTTTCAAACGCTGGCTGATCTAGTTCTGTTAAAACATGACTCAGAGCGGTGGCTAATGTAATCGCATTTTGGTAGCGATCTTGTTTATTTTTTTGCAGCAGCTTTTTCAGGATTTTTTGAAGAGATTCTGGAAATGATCTTAATTTTATCTTCTGATCCGAAGTGCTTCCTTGAAAGATCGCTTTTCGATATCCGAGAAAATTTTCTGCAGTGAACATTTTTTCGTTGGTGAGCAATTCATACAAGATCACGCCAAGTGTATAAAGATCGCTGCGCTGATCAAGGTGTCCCCTTCCAAGAAAGTGTTCGGGAGAGGCATAGGGCAAGCTTCCAGAAAAGCGATTATCTTGTAAATATAGCAGATCGAAATCACCGATCTTCACAGTTCCAGATTTATCGATCAGAATATTTTCCGGTTTCAGATCTTTGTGAACAATGTTTTTAGAATGAAGCTTATTCAAACCCAAACAAATTTGGATGAATGCGCTGATGATCTGGTGTAAATCTGAATTTTGTAATGATAACAGATTTTTGCCTTCGACCAATTCCATCTCGATAGCAGCGTTACCGTTAATTTCCAGCCAACGTTTTTGCTTGATGCAATTTTCGTGGGTGATCTGTTTTGCCGTTTCGAAAGCCATTCGATAGGTCATTTTGTATTTTGTATAATCAGATTTCAATATTTTCAGCGCAATTTGTGATCCATCTTCCTTTGTCGCTTGATAGACATCGGAAAATGTTCCGGAACCGATTAAGGTGAGATTATCATAGCTTTCCACAAGCTCTCCAAAATTAAAATATATTTCATTCAAGATTTTTAGTCTCTCATTTTCTTGAAATTTCCAAAATCCGAACTAATAATTTTTTTTTTGCTTTCTAAAGTCAAGAAATTGTTTACTTACCAAAGCTCTCATTTTTTTTTAGTTGTGGTCATTTTTGGAACCGACATTTTTTTTATCCAATACAGCTGGTCAATGGAAAATAGAATTTTAGATCATATGAACAGCACTATTTGGTTAGCCAAATTTTGGAAGATTGTATCTTGATATTATTCGAATAAAGTTGTCATTATAAATATTTTTATCGATAATATATTGACATCTAAATATTATTTTTCATAAAAGCCCTGATTTAATTTAGTCAGAAAATTAGGAGAAAAAATGATCAAGATCAGGAATCTTTCAAAGAATTATGGTGAACAAACAGCTTTAGAAAATGTGGATATTGCGATTGAAACAGGTGAGCTTTTTGGATTGCTAGGACCAAATGGTGCAGGCAAAACGACCTTGATCAATATTATCAACACATTTCTGAAATTCGATGCTGGAGAAATTTTTATCGATGATCAAGCTTTGACCTCACATTCTAATAAAATTAAAAAGCTGATCGGTATCATCCCACAAGAGATCGCTCTTTATGAAGGTTTGACAGCTCTGGAAAATCTTAAATTCTGGGGAGAGATTTATGGATTGGGGAAAAAGAACCTGCAAAAAAAATGTGATAATATTTTAAAATTGGTGGGATTATCTGAACGAAAAAATGATCTTTTGCGAAATTATTCGGGTGGCATGAAACGGCGCATAAATATCGCAGCTGGATTGTTGCATGATCCAAAAATAATCTTGATGGACGAGCCAACGGTCGGCGTCGATCCTCAATCACGAAACTTTATCTTTGAAATGATCGAAGAATTACATTCCCAAAACAAGACGATCATATACACAACTCATTATATGGAAGAAGCAGAACGCTTGTGTGAGCGCATTGCCATCATTGATCATGGCAAGATCATTGCGGTGGGAACTAAAGAAGAATTGTATGAATTGTTAGACCAAGATCGAAATATCACTGTGAAATTTCAGGAAAGAACAGAACTTTCTCTTTTCCAAAAAGAATTTTCTGATCTGGAGATCAAACAGCTTTCTGCAAAAGCATTGATGATCTTTGGACAAGACCTGATCAACAAATTACCGCAGCTTATCGCACAGGCGAAAAAACAGAGCCAAGAGATCGAAGAAATAGATTTTGGCAAACCCAATCTAGAAAAAGTATTCCTGAAATTAACAGGAAGAGAATTACGAGATAAATGATATTTGGAGAAAATATGAATATTGGAACTTTGATCAAAAAGGATTTTGCTCTTTTTCTGAAAAGTAAGTCTTCAGTTGCTTTAACCTTTCTTGTGCCGATGGTGATCACTTTGATCTTCGGTGCAGTCTTTGGTGGTTTCGGAAAAACAAAAGGAATGAACGATATCAAGATATTGCTGGTAGATGATGATAATAGCGAATATTCCCAAAAATTTCACACATTATTGGATGATCTGGAAGAATTGACCATTCACACGAAATATAAGGAAAAAGATGATTTTGTTTTTTTTGATCAACAGAAGATGGATGAATGGATACAAGAAGGAAAACGTAAATTGGGAATTTATATTCCAACAGGATTTTCAGCGAAGATAAAAAGTGGCGAAAAAGTACCTTTGCAAATCCATTTTGATCCTAAATATCAAATCGAATATGGGATTATTATGGGCTTGGTCCAAAAAACAATAATGAATAATTTCCCGCAAATTCTATTCAATGGAATGTTCAGAAAGGCAAATCAAGAATTGGAAGGATCAGAAGAAAAAACTTTCCAGAAGAAAATCTCTGAATTGGTAAAAGATCATTTTTCCAATCCAAAAACACAAGATGAGATAATGAAGCTCAAAACTGAAGAATTTAATTTTCTGACAGATCCGCTTGCTGTGAAATCAGTGAAATTGCTGGGAAATGAAGAAAGCGATAATTCGATGTTTGCTCAATATGTGGCGGGAATAGCAGTGCTTTTCCTTTTATTTTCTGTGACTCATGCTGGAGCTTCCCTCATTGAAGAGAAGCGCAACGGAACGATTGATAGGCTCTTGATCGCTCCCGTGAGAAGAAGTCACATTTTAATCAGTAAAATGATCTATATCAGTTTGTTAGGATTAATGCAATTGATCGTCCTCTTCATTTTTGGTTGGCTGGTTTTTCAGCTCAATATTTTCAAAGACATTCCAGCACTCCTAACAATGATAATTGTCACAGCTCTTGCTTGTTCGTCGGTCGGGATATTTATCGCTGCAGTTTGCAAGACTATCGAGCAGGTGGATAATTTTTCCACTTTGGTGATCTTGGGAATGTCAGCTCTGGGCGGCTCGATGTTTCCCACGATCATTATGCCAAAATATATTCAAACGATCGGGAAATTTACGGTCAATCATTGGGCAATGAAAGGGATAACGGATATTTTCTGGTATAATAAGCATCTTTCTGATATTTATCCAAGCATTCTCGTATTACTTGGCATTACTATCGTGTTTTCGTTTGTTGCGATCAAGATATTCAACAGACGTCTGATGTCTTAAAATGATACTGAGAAAATAAATTAATACCTGGAAATGGTAATTTCCAGAATTTCAGATTTCCCTTTTGACAGTTTCCTGAAACAAATGAATTGAACTGATAAAGGTCGTTAATGAAAAATTAGGTCAACTGAGCATCAAAAGACCATCCATTAAGCCACAAAACCATATAAGATCAAAGCGAGTAAGATGATGATGATAACATTGCTCCACAGCAGTCGATTTTTCAAATCTTCGATCAATTTGCGATTACTTTCGATCTTATCTTCCAGACGAACCAGCATATGTTCCAACGTAGAAAAATTGTCGGAAACGCTATCGATCTTTTTCACTTTACGCATATTTTCAAAATCTTTTATAAAATGCTTGAAAATATCAAAGATGATATTGATGAAACCGGTCAAAACTGGATTACTCTGCTTGGTTGATTTTTTCTTAAACATCATATCATAACTCCTTGAAAAAATTATTTTGCTGCATAAAGTTTGCAATGGATTTTATGTCAATAATATTATCAAAAGTTGTTTTGCAAATGGCTAAATAAAAAATCATCTAAATCAAATTATCATAAATAAGTTCGCTGGTTCAGGATTTTCTTGAAACATCTCAAACTATTTATTCGTTGACACATAACCTGAGTTGCAATTTTTGCTCTTTAGGACTTGTCCTGCAAGTGACGGGGCGAAGCTGTATCAAGACGATATAGGAAGGATATGATGAAAGATCTAAAAAAAATTATAAATAGTTTCAAAAATGAAAAAATTGCCGTTTTTGGTGACATCATTTTGGATAAATACATCTATGGTAATGTGGAAAGAATTTCTCCAGAAGCACCAGTGCCAATCGTTCACGTTACAAAAGAAAATTATCAGCCTGGCGGTGCGGCAAATGTGGCGATGAACATCCAATCTTTGGGTGGGAAGGCATTGCTCTTTGGTATTGTTGGAGCTGACTCCAAGCGTGAAGCCTTATTTTCCATTTTGGAAAAAAACGCTCTGTCGGTTTCCTGCATTCTCATCGATGATCAACGCTCGACGATCCAGAAAACGCGAGTTATCGGCTTGAATCAGCAACTTTTGCGTATTGATCATGAATCGACCGAATATATCAGATCTCATTTTGAAAAAACTTTTTTAGAAAAGCTGAAGGATCAAACTGATCTTTCAGCTATTATTGTATCTGATTATGCTAAAGGCACGATTACCAAAAGATTGATGGAAGAATTGAAAAATTTTTCCAGAATAAAATCAATTCCACTCATTATTGATCCCAAACCCAAGCATAGAAATTGGTATAAAGATACTACTTTGATCACTCCCAATTTGAAAGAGGCTTGCTTGATGACAAATAGCGAGATCGCATCGGGGGAAGATCTGGAAATCTGTGGGAAAAATCTTAAGCAGGATTTGAAAACGGATATCATCATTACGACAGGAAAAGCTGGGATGAGTATTTTCCATGCTGAAAATATCTGGCACATTCCAACTGCTGCGCGGGAAGTTTATGATGTCTCTGGTGCCGGCGATACAGTTATCGCCACGCTGGCGCTTTCCATTGCAGCCGGAGCGGATCTGAAATCAGCAGCTCATCTTGCCAATGAAGCCGCTGGGATCAAAGTCGGAAAAGTTGGAACGCAACCAGTTTATATAAAGGAGCTCTTAAATGTTTGTTGATTTTCATTCCCACACAACTGCTTCTGATGGCTCTTTCACTCCGCAGGAAATTCTGGAACACGCCTCAGAAAAAGCAATCAAATATTTTTCTATCACCGATCATGATACGATCGATGCTTTGGAACAGATCGGAAAAATTCCCCCTAATCTTTTTTTTGTAAATGGAGTCGAGATCAGCGCAGAATTTCCCAAAACGTTGCATATTTTGGGCTATGATTTTGATCCAGACCACAATGAATTGAAAAAGAATTTAGCAGAATTGCAGAATTTTCGGAAAAACCGTAATGTAAAAATGCTGAAAAATATGGCAGAATTTGGATTTTATATTTCTCTGGAAGAATTGGAAGAAGAAGCGAAAGGCGAGCTTGTGGGCAGACCGCACTTTGCCAATTTGATGACGAAAAAAGGCTACGTTTCTTCCTATCAAGAAGCTTTCGATCTCTATCTTGATAAAGGAAAACCATTTTATTTGAATAAAAAAAGACTCGATCCCAAAATTGCGATCGAATTGATCCTGGACGCAGGCGGGATTCCTGTCATCGCACATCCCTATCAAACAAAATTGAACAATGCTGATCTGGAAATTCTGATCGCTGAATTGAAAAATTATGGTTTGATGGGCATCGAAGCCTTCTATTCCCAACACGATGAAAAACAGATCGCACAATATCTGAATTATGCAAAGAAATATGAGCTGCTCGTTACAGCAGGCTCAGATTTTCATGGAAAAAATAAACCGCATATTCAATTGGGAATGGAAGTGGAAGAAAAATATCTGGAAAAGTTTTTGAGGAAATTGAAACCACGCAGTGGCGAGAATGAATAAGAAAAAAGAAAAAAGGAAAATGTAAAACTAAGAGTGAAAGGAAAAATGGGAAACGTGGAAAAACAAGAGATAAAAGACTCTGAAGATCATAAAGAAAGATCGAAAAAATTATTAAAAAATATATCAGGAGAAAAAAAATGAACAATGTAATTCCCAAACCGCATGGCGGTAATGGATTGATCAAGAGAATTATCCCCGAAATGGAACGCGATGACTTTGTGGAAAAAGCACTCAAAATGAAATACTACACGATCAGTGACGCCGATCTCTCGATGTTCTATCGCATAGCTGATGGAGCGCTCTCTCCGCTCGAAGGTCCGATGAACAAAAAAGAATTTTATCAAGTTCTCGATGAAGAGGTCATCGAACGAAATGGTAACAAATTTGCCTGGACGATCCCGATAGCTTTTCCTGTTTCCAATATTGATGCAAAAAAATATGAAATCGGAGAAAAAGTTGCTGTCAAAACCGTTCACGGCGTGATCGTCGGCTCACTCGAAATCGAAGACATCTATCCTTTCGATAAAGACTATTATAACGAAAAAGTTTATGGAACTGATAGAAAAGATCATCCTGGACCACGTATTTTTAATGAGGATCCGCGTGATTATTTGATCGGTGGAAAGATCTGGGCTTTGCCACAGCTTAATAATCCAAAATATGGGAAATATATGCTTTCGCCTGAACAGACACGTGCGCTTTTCAAAGAACGCAAATGGGAGCGCATCGTTGCTTTCCAAACCAGAAATGCTCTCCACCGCGCTCACGAATATGCTCTCGTTTATGCAATGGAAAAACTTACTCGTGAAGGAAATTTCACCGGTGCTGTCTTGAATCCGCTGGTCGGTTCCACCAAATCTGACGATGTGCCGGCTGATGTCAGAATGAAAACCTATGAAGTGCTTTTAAAAAACAAGATCATCGGTTATGGCGATCGCGATCAAGATATTTGGGAAAAAGCAGGATATGAATTGGATGAACATTTGATCCTGATTGGATTAGATGTGAAAATGTTTTATGCTGGCCCGAAAGAAGCGATCATGCACGCAATTTATCGACAAAATTATGGATTCACTGATATCATTATTGGCAGACAGCATGCTGATGCTCCTTTTGATGATGGCGAACAAGTTTGGGGAAATTTCGATGCCCATGATAAATTTGATGAATTAAAAGGAGAATTGTTGATCAAACCTGTAAAAGTTGGCTTTGCTGCATATTTCGAAGAATTGGGTAGAGTTGGATTGATCAAGGATTATAAAGATAAGGGATTTACAACTTTTTTCATTTCTGGAAAAAAAGTGAGAAAACTTTTGCAAGAAGGAAAACCTGTCGATCAAAAAATTATGCGCAAACCAGTAGCAGAAGTGCTGCGCGAATTTTATGCTCAGCAACAGCGAGCTCGTAAAAAAGAGATCAAAAGCACGAATATTACCTGGCACGAAACCGGTATTTCCAAACAGGACAGAGAATTACGCAATGATCACAAAGGTGTCGTCATCTGGCTTACCGGCCTTTCTGGTTCAGGAAAATCTACGATCGCTGTGAAATTACAAGCGCTGCTTTTCGAAAAAGGTTGCCACGTCTATATTTTGGATGGCGATAATGTGCGTCATGGATTGAATAGCAATCTTGGTTTTTCACCCGAAGACCGCTCTGAAAATATCCGGCGTATTGGCGAAGTAGCAAAACTTTTTGCTGATGCGGGAACGATTGTCATCACTTCCTTTATTTCACCTTACAAAAAAGGACGCGATGAAGCCAGATTTTTACTTTCGCAAGGAGATTTTATCGAAGTATTTTTGGATACTCCAGTAAATGTTTGTGAACATCGAGATCCAAAAGGTTTGTATAAAAAGGCCAGAAAGGGTATCATCAAAGAATTTACAGGAATTTCTGCACCTTACGAAAGACCAGAAAATCCAGAAATAACTTTGAATACGGAAGAATTGACAGTCGAAGAATCTGCCAATCAGATTATCAAATATCTCAAAAATAATGAAATCATCAAGCATTAATCATCACGCATAAAAGAGATTGCGATACATTTATGATAACCTGGATTGAGAGTAGCCAGAATGTTTGAACTCTATTTTACCACTGCCGTAATCCTTTTTATGATGATCGCATTGGCAAAAGAACTATTCAATCCTGCTGGAGTGGTTTTTACTGCTTTGCTACTTTTGATCAGTGGTGGCGTTATCTCGGTCGATGAAGCTTTTCACGGTTTTTCCAATAAAGGGATGCTGACGGTTGGTTTTCTTTTCATCGTTAGCGCTGCGTTGCAGAGTTCTGGCGCTTTTGCAGGTTTTATCTCAAGCTTTCTAGGCTCCAAAAAAAATTCCGAATCGATCCGTTATTTTCGCTTGATGTTGCCTGTCGCAGGACTTTCTGCATTTCTGAATAACACACCGATCGTTGCTACTTTGATTCCAATCGTGAAGAGCTGGGCAAAGAAAAATAATCTGCCGATCTCCAAATATTTAATTCCTTTATCATATGCAGCGGTTCTGGGTGGAACGACAACGTTGATCGGGACCAGCACGAATCTGGTCGTTCATGGTTTGTTGATCGAAAATAAAATGCCGGGATTTTCCTTTTTTGAGATCACGGCAATTGGTATTCCTATTGCAATTTTCGGAATTGTTTTCATCGCTTTGCTGGGAAAAAATCTTTTGCCAGCGCGCGAAGATGTTATCACACAATTGGGTGAAAGCACACGCGAATTTGTGGTTGGTTTGAAAGTCACAGAAAATTATCCGCATTTGAATAAAACGATCAAGAAGGCAAATTTACGGCGTTTACAAGGATTGTTCCTTTTTCAGATCGAACGCGATGGAAAGATAATCACCCCTGTCAATCCGCAGATAACGATCCGCGAAAATGACAGACTTTTTTTCACCGGTTTAACCAGCACGATTTTTCAACTTCAAAAGACAAAAGGGCTTCAACTAATCAAGGATCATGAATTCGATCTCAAAGAATTAGATTCTGATAAATTCAAAACTTATGAGGCGGTTCTCTCAAATACTTCGCCATTGATCGGACAAACAGTGCGAGGTAGCGGGTTCCGCACACATTTTGACGCAGTCATTTTAGCGATTCACCGCAGCGGAGAAAGGATCGAAAAAAAGATCGGAGATATCACGTTGAAAGCGAATGATACGCTTTTTTTGCTGGCGAGGAAAGGTTTTGGAAAAAGGTGGTATCATTCTAAAAATTTTTCGCTTGTAACTTCCAGCTTGGATATTTATTCTAAACCAAAAAGGAAAGGAAATTATGCTCTCATCATTTTGTCGGCGATGGTTTTTAGCGCAGCGACAGGTCTAGTTCCGATCATTTATGCTGCAGCAGTCGCCTCTGTTTTGATGATGCTGACTGGTGTTATCAGTGCTGAAGATGCAAAAAATGCTGTGAATTGGGATATTCTTTTATTAATCGCTTCTTCTTTTGGGATCGCAAAAGGCCTGGCTAATTCAGGTCTCGCTACAAATCTGGGAACTTTTTTGATAGATAATCTTTCCTTTCTTGGCCCGATTGGAATAATTTCTGGTATATTTATTCTTACCAGCGCTTCAACGCTTTTTATTACGAATAATGCTGCTGCTGCCATCGTTTTTCCCATCGCTTTATCGGTGGTCAAAACGAATCCAGAGATCGCTCTCAAGCCCGTTATGCTCATATTGGCCTTGGGAGCTTCCACCTGTTTTGCTTCACCGATCGGTTATCAAACAAATCTGATGGTCTATTCTGCTGGAAACTACAGATTCAAGGATTTTTTTAAGATCGGTATTTTTATGAATATTTTCGTAGGAATAACAGCGATCGGTCTTGTTTATCTGCTTTTCTATAATTAGCCTAAATCAAATATGTTGCGCTAACTAGCAGCCAAAACTTTTCTTTTCCAAAAAAAAATGATAGACAAAAAAATAGATTTTCATCTTCTGACAAATCAATAGAATATTTCAAAATAAGTCGGAACTCAACAAACTCTTTCACTTCTCTGTAAGTGACGGGGCGAAGCTGTATCTGATTCGAAAATGGATAATAAAGAATGCAAAATGAAAAATGTAAAATTTTAGAAAAGTGCCTCGTCCTTTAAGACAACTACGACCGTCATTCTGACGTATCTTGCACTATTTCCCTGGAAGAATCTCATGAAATTCTTTCAGCTTTGCATCTTAGAAAATCAATAAATAGCTACGAGAAGAATTATTGAAAGATAAGCACGAGATTCTTCGAGAGCAAAGATGAAAGACTCCTCAGAATGACATCCAAATCATAAAGAACCTATCTCACTGGAAGTGAAAAAGAAATTCAATGAAATATTCTCATCCTTCGAATTTCATCCGGTTAAATAGAAGAGATTTAACTGGGAACGCAGGTCAAGAAAATAAAAAACTAGAAGTTTTTAATGTACGAAAGGCAAAAGGTGAAAAGGTGAAAGGGGAAATGTGAAAAGTAAAGAAATGAAGACTAAAGAATAACGAAATTAAGATTGATCAAGATGCAAAAGAATAATGAATATACAAAAAATTTTCCTGACAGGTTTTCAAATTTTTCGATTTTAAATAATTATGTAGAAAAAAATAATTTGGAACGAATCTGGAAAAAAACTGAAGCGAAGAAAATCTTCCCTGTGAAGAGGGAAAGAAACGGTCGATATCATCCCTATGAATAAGGAAACATTAAAATATATTTTCACTGATTTTCAGGAAAAACAACTTCCTCATACAAAGCCACGAGAACTTGAGCTACCTATCCTAAGCAGGGGAAAGGATTCCAGCCAAAGTGTTAATAAAATTATTTCTTTGATCGGTGTGCGGCGCTGTGGAAAAACTTTTCTATTTTATCATACAATGCAAAAGCTGATCGATAGCGGCATCGATAAAAGAAATATTATTTATCTGAATTTTGAAGATGACCGTTTGTTTCCAATAGATTCACAACAGCTCGATATGATCCTCAAAGCATATCATGAGCTCTATCCCGAAAAAGTTGCTGAGAAAAAATATCTTTTCTTCGATGAAATTCAAAATATTGCAAATTGGGAAAAATACATTCGCAGGATCCATGATACGGAAAATGTTCTTATATTTATAACCGGTTCGTCCTCGGAATTCTTATCGCGAGACATTTCCACAGCTCTGAGAGGACGAAGCATCACCTACCAACTTGCTCCCTTAACTTTCCGTGAATTTCTGTTTTTCAAAGATATTACTTATAATGCTTATTCCAGGCAATCACAGGCTTTAGTTAAAAATGAATTGATAAATTATCTTACTTACGGTGGTTTCCCCGAAGTCGTTATGACAGAACAAGAAATCATCAAAGAGAAAATATTGGGTGAATATATCGATCTTATCCAATACAAAGATATGGTGGAACGATATAAAATAACCAATCAATATCTTCTAAAATATCTTCTCAAATTTTGCCTGACACATCCAGCAAATTTAGTTAGCGTAAATAAATTGTATAATGATTTCAAAGCACAAGGCTTATCACTTTCCAAAAACACTATTTATGAATATTTAGAATATATGCAAGAGTCTTTTATAATATTCTTGCATTCCAAGTTTTCGGGATCGATTAGGAAGCAGCAGCAAAATCCCAAAAAAATCTATACGATCGATAATGGTCTGATGCTGCATTTTCAACCAGACAAAATGAGCGATATTGGCTATAAACTGGAAAATGCGGTCGCTGCAAAATTGAGACAAAAATACAAAGATATCTACTACTATTCGAATAGATTCGAAGTTGATTTCCTGATTGAAAAACATAATTCTATTTTGCTTTATAATGTTGCGGATAATATCGATGATATGAATACTGCCAGAAGAGAGATTACTTCATTAGAGAAAGGGCGGAAAAGCCTGCCTTCTGCTAATGCATATCTTATCTTGAAAGAGAAAACAGAACGAGAAGTAGCAGCACCAATAGAAATTGTTCCGATAATTGATTTTTTACTTGATGAATAAAATTCAAGACTAAAGAAATATATAAAATGTGAATGGTAAAGGGACGAAAGGAAAATGGTGAAATGCAAAAATTAAAAGAAATGAAGACTAAAGAATGAAGATATTAAGATCATAAAAATGAACAAAGACAAATTATCCTCAAAAATATTAGAAAAGAAATTAGAACAGTTTGCTATGCTTTATGATATGGCTTGGGAACTGAAAAGAGCTGCATTATCTAAAAGATTTCCTGACAAAAAACAGGAAGAGATAAAAAAAATGACTGCCCAAATCTTTATGCTGGCAAAAACATGATAACATCCTTACAAACGATTTCTCAATTTATTCAACCACTGGAAAAGCTAAACATTCCGTATGTTGTTACGGGTTCCATCGCTTCCATCATTTATGGAAATCCTAGATTAACTCATGATATTGATTTGGTCGTAAATATTGAAAAGGCTAAAGCCGAAACATTTTTAGATTGCTTTGAACCAAAAAGATTTTATATTCCTCCTATCGAAATTTTTCAGATCGAAAGAGCAAGAGAAGCCCATGGTCATGTGAATATTATTCATTTAGAATCAGGGTTTAAGGCTGATATTTATTTTTCCGGTTCTTCTGAATTTCAATTATGGGCGCTGGCTAATTATGTTGAAAATGAATTTTATAAACTGAAATTAAGAATTGCACCAATTGAATATGTAATCATTCAAAAAATGCTTTTCTATAAAGAAGCTCATATGCAAAAACATATTATCGATATTAATGGTATGCTGGAAGAATCAAAAATCAGGATAGATATCTCTACTTTAAAAAAATACATAAAAGAATTAAGTTTAGAAGAAATTTGGAAAGAAATCATTGAATAGTCCAATCTCTCTCCGCAAGGGAGAATTAAAGAGGGATTACCATAAAAAATGAACAATGAATAATGAAAAGATAAATAAAAAGAGAAAATGTTAATGAATGATGAATAATGAATAATGAAAGAATTTAAAAGAAAAACTTGATATCATGTAAAGACTTCTACATAATTATTCTTTTTTGTTATTCTGCTTGGCAATAGTGAAGCGAAGGCGGGAAGTTTTCTTGCACTATTTCCCTCGTCCTTTAAGACAAATACGACTGTCATTCTGACGTATCTTGCACTATCTCCCTGGAAGAATCTCATGAAATTCTTTCAGCTTTACATCTTAGAAAATCAATAAATAGCTACGAGAAGAAATAGCGGAAGATAAGCACGAGATTCTTCGAGAGCAAAAATGAAAGACTCCTCAGAATGACATTCCTTTTTCTATCATTGGCTGCAATTATACATATATGCGTAACGCAAGAGAGCGTAATAGGGGAAATTGTTAATTTAAAATTGAAAATTTAAAATGTAAAATTGGAGAAAAGAGAAAAAGTGAAATGATTAAAAATAATGAAATAGATTTGGCATACATTGAATCCAATCCCATTTTAAATAAATCCTTAGATTTTTCCATTAAGATAGTTGAATATTGCAAAATATTGAAATATAAATATAAAGAATATAATCTGACTAATCAGTTGATCCGATCTGGAACCAGCATCGGCGCAAACGCTAACGAAGCAGTTATCGGTAGTTCAAAAAAGGATTTTATAAATAAAATGAATATCGCTTCACCCTGTTAAATCGTTTCTATGAATGATTTTTATTATACATATGTACTTTTAAGCCAAAAAGATAATAAATTTTATACTGGCTATACTTCTGATCTGAAACGAAGATTTGAGGAGCATAATAAAGGCTTAGTTGCATCTACCAAGAATAGAAGGCCACTAGTTTTAGTCTATTTTGAGGCCTGCCTGAATCAGCAAGATGCAACTCATCGTGAAAAATACTTAAAATCATTTCATGGCAAAATGTTTATTCGTAATCGTCTCAAATCTTATTTAACAGGGTAAAAAGAAGCTTACGAGACTCGTTATTGGT
>JAGYMQ010000120.1 GCA_018400535.1 Candidatus Cloacimonadota bacterium | reverse complement strand
CTATACGCAATAAGTTAAATAAGGGTGTTTTTGTGAAAAATGAAAGTCCTGTTGAAGATTCAATTCGTCATCAGTATCATCAACAGAATCCATGTGATACTCTAATTTGATGAAAGCATTTTCTTTCGGCTTGAAATTTGCTCCAAAGAACATGTCATATTCTTTCATACTTTTGCCATATTCAATACCATCTTCATCTTCAGATAATATTTCATTTTTTGTGATATATCCAAAATATGGAGTCATTTGCCCGGCAATAGGAACCATTATTCCAGGTTGGTAATAGAGCAAAGAATAGAAATTCATCTCGTTTGTATCATCTTCGTCATAATCATAATTTTGGATTTGGATGTCGATGCCTATTTTTTCCAATGCAATATATTCTGCATCAATTTCCCAGTGCATAACACTTTCTGGATCTTCCCAACCTTCAATTATTGGTTCGTTAGTTAATGTATCTATTTCTGTTATCGATTCCGATGTGTAATCCATTCTAATAGAAGCACCCAGATTGAAGCCATCGATCGATTTTGTAACACGAACGCCATAATCAGCAGCGTCCCATTTCATATCACCAAAATCTTTATTGGCATAATAGAGTTGCCAGCCGATAGGAGCATTTTTCCCAACCAGTTTCACCATCATTTCAGCTGGTGCATTGAAAAGATCGAAGATCTGTAAATGTTTGGAAGGTTTACCTGTTGTAATTCTGCCAAAGGCATACTGATCTTTACCAAAGCGGATATCGAAATGGGGAAGAACAGGAACTTGTTTCCACGCTCTGGAAACTTCGACTCCTGGATCCTCGCCCAGAATCGCATTGGTGATGTTGAAAGAAACGCAATGATCATCTTTTTTACTCCAATCCAAGCTGAAATATTTAACGAACCAGCCACCATCTTCGTCAGCCTGATCTTCAGGGACGATAAGTGGTGCTTTCATAACAGCTTCGTGGGCTAAAGCAATTGCCACGAAGAGCATTAAAAACGAAACTAACAGAATTTTTTTCATAGTTTCTCCTCTTTTTCGATTTTTCATTATTACATTAATAATGAACTTTATTCTCAATTTTTATCTTTTCATTGCTGTCAACCGATAATTTTGGTCAAGTTGAGCTATTTCTTTTCTGAATAGCAATTTATGATAGATAAAGCTGAAGATCAAATAACTATATTGAAAGCTATATTTTAATGTTTGCTAATAGCTTGTAAATCTCAATGGTGAAAGATCGGAATAAATTGCAGAACGAATTTTTCTTGCGCTTGATTTCCACTAAAATCTGAGTAAGAAATTTCAAAACGATAGGAATAGGTGTTTTTCAATTTTCTTTTTGGAGAGAAGAAATAACTGCCGAATTCATTTTTTTTAACCTCAAGATCAAATTTTTTTCCAGATTCCACTTCCCGAAGTTCTGTTGTGAGTGAATCGAGAGGAAGCAATTCCGAAAAGCGTAATTCAATTTCCGGTTGCAATTCAGCGATGGTGCTGCCGTTTTGCAATGAAGAGAAGATCACTTCTGGTGGGATCGTATCTTGTTTTGCGTTACCATCAAAGATAGCTTCCAGATCGGTTGAATTATTTTTCAAATCGCAAAGAGAAAATATTTCCAGCTTATATTTGATGCTATCCAATTCACTGCAGATCAAATTAATTTTATCATCTAAGAGAGCATTATCCAGGATTGGAATTTCCTTTTGCAGAGAATCATCAGAAAAAATTTTTATCTGCTCAAAATCTTTTATCAATTCAGAAAATGATAATTCCAGTTGCTTGGAAGAAAGCGCTTTCAGATTTTTTATCTTTGGTTTCACCGTATCTTCATAAGCGATTTCGATATCCAAATTTGTAAATTTTTGTGCAGGAACATAATCGTGGGAATAAGGTTCTTTTTCATAATCATATTTGCCATTTTTGTTCAGATCAATATAACTTTCCAGAATGTGATCTTCAGCATTCAAATTTTTCAAATCGTAAGTAGGAGTTGTGAACTTTTTATGGAATATCTTTGTGGAATCAATTGTCATAACTTTCATCAAAATGGGATTTTTTGCGTCAGTTTCTTTCTCAAAACTGAAATTTCCGCTGATCTTGTTTTTTTGTAAACTGCCATTCTTAAAAATAAACAGTTGGTCTTCTGCCAGTTCATTTCCGTGTTCACCTTTGATCAGATTTGTGAAAAAGAAAAAGTAATTTGTGTTTTTCTGCAGTTTCTCTCTGATCTGGATGATGAGCGTCGTGTCATCCCATTTGAATTTTTTGTTTTGAATTATTGGATATATTTGTAATCCGCGCAGGATCGTTGTCCTTTCTATCGGTTTGGAAAATGTTACTTCGATTTTTTGTTCAGAAATATCGCTGAATTCTTCGGGTTGTATCGCAAGGATTTCTGGTTTAACTGTATCTTTTTTCCCACCGGTTGGATTTTTTTGATGTCCGCAGCCAATGAGTAGAAAGGTCACAAAGGAAAATATTAGGATTAGCAGATAAGATTTTTTCATCTGAAGATCAATCTTGGTGTTGCCGAACTTCATATCTTCTTTTCATGGCATCAGTTAACGTGAGTGAACTGATATATTCAAGATCACCGCCAAAGGGTATTCCTGTTGAGAGTCGCGTGATCATGACCGAATATTTTTGTAGTTTATCCACCAGAAAATTTATTGTGCTCTCGCCTTCGGTGGAAGGATTCAGTGCTAAAATGATCTCTTTGATCTCTTTTTCCTGAATAATTTTTTTCAGTTTGGGAAAATCGATCTGAGCTGGACCTACGCCATCGAGTGGAGAAAGAAGCGCATTGAGAACGAAATATCTTCCTTTGAATTCCTGCGTTTTTTCGACGAGAAAGACATCCTGCGTGTTTTCGACGATGCAAAGCTGATCATCATTTCTTTTTGGATCGCTGCAAAAGAAGCAAGGATCGGTTTCGGTAAGCATATTGCAGATCGAACAATGTCGATAGCTTTGCACAGCCAGAGTTATTGAATCAGCGATCTGAAGAGCTTGTTCCTTTTCCATATTGAGCAGGAACATAGCCAGTCTTTGCGCTGATTTATTACCAATTCCAGGTAATCTTTTCAGATCTTCGATCAACTTTCCCAGAATTTGTCCAAACATTTCAAAATAATCCTGGGATCTTGACGCCCCCTGTCAGCTTACTCATTTCGTCTTCGCTGGTTTTAGATACTTTATCTTGTGCATCGTTCAAAGCGGCGATGATCAAATCTTCGAGCATTTCGACATCATCGGGATCGACAACTTCTTGATCAATTTTGAGTGAAATGACTTGATTTTTTCCATTCATTTCCACTTTAACCATACCACCGCCAGCACTTCCTTCCACGATCGTATTTGCCAGTTCTTCTTGCGCTTTTGCCAGATTATCCTGCATTTTTTTTGCCTGTTTCATCAGGTCATTCATACCTTTTTTTCCGCCTGGGAACATATTTACTCCTTAATATATTTTTCGTCATTTTCCAAAAGTAATAAAATTCTGCAATATTTTTTCAAAATTTAATTGCCAGAGCATAAATTCGGTTCTTTGCAACGCCAGTTTCTTGCATCACTTTTTGCACAGCTGTTGTTTTGCTTTCGCCTTTTTTTAGGTAAAAAATAATTTTTTGTTTCAATTCGTCGTCGGTTAAATGCTTTTTTTTTGCGCCGTTCATCACGATGACAAATTCGCCTTTGAGCGTAATTTTTTCTGGAGCGTTTAAAAACTCTATCAACGTTGTGCGAATTGTCTCTTCGTGAAGTTTGGTCAATTCGCGGGCGATCACGATTTCTCGATCACCAAAATATTCCCATAGAAATTGCAAAGAATTAAGTATTCTGTGTGGTGCTTCATAAAAGATCAAGGGAAAAGGTAGCTCTTTAAACCGGGCACAGAGTTTTTCTTTTTCTTTTTTCTTTTTTGGCAGGAAACCGATAAAAATGAAATTTTCAGTCGGGAAACCAGACAGGATAAAAGCTGGGATCAATGCAGTTGCGCCGGGTAATGCTTCGATCTGGATATTGTTATCGATAGCTGTTCGAATAAGATGAGAAGCTGGATCAGAAATTCCAGGTGAGCCAGCATCAGAAATCACAGCAATTTTTTTTCCCTTGTGAAATAATTCCAGAAATTCCTCCGCACGTTGACTTTCATTAAATTTGTGGTAGCTTATCATCGAAGTTTTTATCTCAAAATGTTTGAGCAATTTTCCTGAATTTCTTGTATCTTCGGCTGCAATGATATCGGCTTTTTTAAGTGTTTCAACGGCACGAAATGTCATGTCACTCAGATTTCCGATCGGTGTCGGAACGATGAATAATTTTCCTTTTTCTTTCATAATTAGATAACTTTGAGTTCTTTGCCAATTTTTTGGAATGCCTTCACGACTACGTCAATATCTTCTCGACTATGCGCTGCTGAAAGCTGGACTCGGATGCGAGCTTGTCCTTTTGGAACAACTGGATAAGCGAAACCGATCACATAAACTCCTTCTTCCAGAAGTTTATCCGCCATTTCCAAAGCCAGCAGTTCATTATGTAGCATCACAGGAACGATAGCAGTTTTTCCCTCTGAAAGTTCGAATCCCGCTTTATTCATTTTATGTCGAAAATAGATCGCATTATCAATGACTTTATTTCGCAATTCATTGGAATCGGAAAGCATTTCTAATACTCTCATGGTTGTAGCTACAACAACGGGCGGCAAAGAATTGGAAAAAAGATAGGGACGCGATTTCTGGCGCAACATTTCGATGATTTCTTTTCTTCCGGAAGTGCAACCGCCAGAAGCTCCACCCAGAGCTTTGCCGAAGGTCGTTGTGATGATATCAATTCTACCCATAACGTCACAATATTCTGCAGTTCCATGACCGTTTTTTCCAATATAACCGGTTGCATGAGAATCATCGACCATTACCAGCGCATCATATTTTTCTGCCAGATCGCAAATCACATTCAGTTTGGCGATGTCTCCATCCATGCTGAAAACACCATCTGTCACGATCAGACGATATTTGGCATCTTCAGCTTGTTTCAGACAGCGCACAAGATCTTCCATATCGCTATGTTGATAGCGATATCGTTGTGCTTTACTTAAGCGCACTCCATCAATGATGGAAGCGTGGTTCAGTGCGTCGGAAATGATCGCAGTGTATTTTCCGAGAATTGGTTCAAAAACTCCTCCGTTCGCATCAAAAGCCGCCATATAGAGAAGCGAATCTTCTGTCCCCAAGAATTCGGATATTTTAGCTTCCAATTTTTTATGGATCGCTTGTGTTCCGCAGATAAAACGCACAGAAGAAAGTCCGTAGCCCCATCTATCCAAAGCTGATTTTGCTGCTTTGATGACTTCAGGATGATTTGCCAGTCCCAGATAATTATTAGCGCAGAAATTCAGAACCTCTTTTCCATCTGCAGTTTTGATCTTTGCTCCCTGCGGTGTTGTGATGATTCTTTCAGTTTTATATAGTCCTTTCTTTTTTGCTTCATTCAATTTTTTCTGTAATTCTTTTTTTAATTTGCCAAACATAATTACCTCAAATTAAAAGAAATATATTAAATTGTATAATTTTTTAAGTTGAATTAATGTCAAATGATGCTTGCGGAAAATTTGATTTTTCTTTTTCAAAAAAAATCCTGCAGATAATTTTGTATATCTGCAGGATAAAATTTTTCAGGACAGAATTATTTTCTTTCGCCAATCGGTAAAACTGTTTTCCCGTGTGCTTCGTTGATCACTTCTGCCATTGCCAGATAGATCGCTGAAAAACCACAGATAATTCCTTCCCAACCAGCGATCGTTTTGATGATCTTGCTGTCTGTCCAATCTCCGATCGCCAGCAGCCAGAACAGGATGAACAGCGAAAGGAAAACAAATTGCAGGTTACGGTTTTTGCCGAATGTTCCAATCCACATAAAGAATGTGAAAAGTCCCCACATAAAAAGATACCAGCCCATGAAAGCAGGAGGTGGTGCTGCTGTCCAACCGATTTTTGGAAATACGAGCAGAAAAACGAGTGTGATCCAAAATAATCCGTAGGAAGTGAACGCTGTTACTCCAAAGGTATTTCCTTTTTTAAATTCTAACAAACCAGCAAAGATTTGAGCCATTCCGCCATAAAAAATTCCCATTGCCAGGATCATTGAACCGATTGGAAAAAAGCCGGCATTATGAATGTTCAAGAGAACCGTTGTCATACCGAAGCCCATCAAACCGAGGGGAGCAGGATTTGCTAATTTATTTTCCATTGAACCTCCAAATTAGCTGCCCTGCAATTTTGATAGCTGCAGGGCAGAATGTTTTATAGACCGTATTGTTCGATTATCTCTTTTTTACTTTTTCCTAAAATATCATATTTTTTACCGATCTTGATAAAAGCAGCGAGCGCTTTATCGAGATGATGCTTTTCGTGTCCAGCCGAGATCTGTGTTCGGATGCGGGCTTTGCCATTGGGCACGACAGGGAAGAAAAATCCGATGGCATAAATCCCTTCATCATAAAGATCGCGAGAAAAATCTTGCGCTAATTTTGCGTTGAATAGCATCACAGGAACGATCGGCGTATCACCCGCTTGCAAAACGAAGCCAGCATCAGTGAGACCTTTTCGCCAATATTCTGTATTCGCTTCCAATTTATCGCGTCGTTCTGTGCTTTTCGAAAGAATTTCCAGAACTTTGAGAACACCACTAACGACGACTGGTGCGATCGTATTGGAAAAGAGATAGGGACGTGCTTTTTGACGACACATTTCAACCAGTTCTTTTCTACCGGAAACGCAACCACCTGAAGCACCGCCAAGTGCTTTACCAAATGTTGTTGTGATGATATCAATTTTCCCCAAAACGCCATATTTTTCGTGTGTGCCACGTCCAGTTTTCCCGATGAATCCTGAAGCATGAGAATCATCAACGAAAAGCATAGCATCATATTTTTCGCAGAGATCGACCATTTCGTCCAATTTTGCTGTGTCACCATCCATACTGAAGACGCCATCAGTGATGACGACCTTCAATCTTTTATCAGAATGCAGTTGCAATTTTTTTTCGAGATGCTTCATATTGGAATGTTTGAATGTATCGTGCATAGCGCTGCAAAGGCGAATACCATCGATGATCGAAGCGTGAACAAGTCGGTCAGAGATCATTACGTCGTCTTTTGTGAGAATAGCTTCAAAAACACCAGCATTGGCATCCATACAGCTGGGAAAGAGAATTGTGTCTTCAGTTCCCAAAAATTCTGTTACTTTCTGTTCCAGTTTTTTATGAATGTCTTGTGTTCCGCAGATAAAACGCACTGAAGACATTCCATAACCGCGAGTATCCAAGCCTTCATGTGCTGCTTTCACAACATCAGGATGACTGGATAATCCCAGATAATTATTGGCGCACATATTGATCACTTTTTTCAGATTTGAACCGGTGGGGAATTCCACTTCGATTTCAGCATCTTGAGCGGAGTGGATAAATCTCTCCACTTTGAAAATCCCCTGTTGCTCGACTGATTCTAATTCTTTTTGATAAATGTGTCTGACTTTGTCGCTAAAACCCATAAAAAGCTCCTTAGTTATACTTTGCTATTTCACGTATTCTTTGACCAATTCTGTGATGCTATTGACCGTGTCGAAAGCTTCTGGAGAAGCTTTTTCATCTGGAATGGAAATCTTGTATTTTGTTTCCAGAAATCTCTTTAAAGAAACCATCGAGAAAGAATCCACAATTCCACCCGAAATAAGCGGAGTATTGTAAGTCAATTCTTCATCCTCATCTTCCAGATATTCTTCGATAACATACTCTAATACAATGTCTCTAATGTCTTCCATTTTCATCTCCTTTATTTTTTATTTGGATTATTCATCATCTTCCAAAGTGGAAGTATCACCAATCTCTTCTCCCCATTCTTTGGCATGCAAAAGTCTGCGCATGATCTTGCCGCTACGCGTCTTTGGCAGGTTATCAACATATTCGATTTCCTGTGGCATAGCAAGAGGAGAAAGTTTCTTACGGATAAAATTCATTATCTTCAGCTCCAACATATCATTGATCTCGTAACCTGGTTTGATCGTCACAAAAGCTTTGACCACTTCCATATTAACTTCATCGGGTTTGGAAACAACAGCGCTTTCTGCTACTGCTTCGTGTTCCAATAAGGCAGATTCAACTTCAAAAGGACTGACGAGATGACCTCCAGTATTGATCACATCATCATCACGACCGACAAACCAGAAATAGCCATCTTGATCGATATAAGCACGGTCGCCAGGAAGATACCAGCCATTTTTGAATTTGGATTTATAAGTTTCTTCATTTTCCCAATATGTTCGCATCATAGCCGGCCAGCCTGGTTTGAAAGCGATCAATCCGATCTTACTCGGTTCTGTTATTGGTTCAAAAGTTTTTGTATCTACGACTGTTGCTGTTATTCCCGGAAAGGGTTTTCCCATCGAGCCTGGTTTGATCTTCATGCCAGGAAAATTTGTGAGCATCATCGAACCAGTTTCTGTTTGCCAGTAAGTATCCAGGAAAGGATGACCATACACTTTTTCGCTCCAAACTACAGCTTCCGCATTGAGTGGTTCGCCCACGCTGGCAAGATGTCGCAGAGAAGTAAGATCAAATTTTTGCACCACTTTTTCACCAGCTTTCATCAAAGAACGGATAGCTGTGGGCGCAGAATACCAAACTGTAACCTGATTTTTTTCGATAAATTTATACCAGTTTTCTGCGCTAAATCCAACATCCAGAACACATTGCGTGATACCTTGACTCCAGGGTCCGATAATTCCATAGGAAGTTCCAGTTACCCAGCCGGGATCTGCTGTACACCAATAAATATCATCAGGCTGAAGATCAAGTACCCATTTTGCTGTTAAATATTGTGAAATAATCGAATAATGAACATGCTTGACGCCTTTTGGTTGACCTGTCGTTCCTGAAGTGTAATGCAAAACGGAAGGAGATTCTGCTGTAGTTTGATGAATTTCAAAATCTTTTGGTGCTTCATAATTTTCCATATCAAAGGAAATTTCACGATCTTTCAAAGGCTTTTTTCCATCATGATCGACAATTATTATATGTTTGAGATAAGGACTTTTGGCTAGTAATCTACGAACTTTTCCGACGTGTTTTCTCTGGGTCAGGATAGCAGTTGTTTTTGCATTATCCAGGCGAACGTGAAGCGATTCATCGCCAAAAGCTGAGAACAGCGGCTGAGCGATCGCACCGATCTTGAGCACACCGAGAAATCCAATATAAAGTTCGGGAATTTTATCCATAAAAAGACAAACACGATCTTCTGCTTTAATTCCTAAACTGCGTAAAAATGCACCGATTTTATTGCTGTCAATCCGAATTTCATCGAATGTGAATTTGCGTTCTTTTCCACTATGACCTTCCCAATAAAGCGCTATTTTGTCTTTTTTCCCCATTTCACAAATGCGATCAGAACAATACCAGCCGATATTGAGCTTATCGCCTTCTTCGTAACCGAGTTCCTTTTCTGCGATTGACCAATCGAAATTTTTTAATCTTTCTTCATAAGAACCAATGTTTGACATAGATCATCTCCTTTAATTTTATCATCTTCATTCATTTTTTTCTATGATAACAACTGCTCCAGCGTAGGCTTTGAGATGAGTCAAAGATACGTGTATTTTGTCAAGCCTCTTTTTCTTTAAAAATTCTTTGGTTTTTCCATAAAAATTCAAAATAGGTCTTCCCAGCTCGTCATTGATCGTTTCAATTTCTTTGAAGGAAAGACCACCTCGCCAGCCTGTTCCAATTGCTTTGAAAAAAGCTTCTTTGGCAGCAAAGCGCGCTGCATAATGCTGTTCAGAGAATTTTTTTTGGGAACAATATTCAATTTCTTTTTTGGAAAATATTGTCGTTGTGAAATTTTCTTTTGCAATATTTTTTTTTATACGCATCACTTCGATGAGATCGATTCCTATTCCAAAGATCATGATTCAGGATTTAATCGTTTTTGCAAAACAAATAGCATATCTTTTGTCATCGCATCAAGATCATATTTTGGATTCCAGTTCCATTCTTTTCTCGCAGCGGAATCATCAAGAGAATTGGGCCAGCTTTCGGCGATATCCTGCTTGATGGGATCGATTTGATAATCCATTTTAAAATCGGGTAAATATTTTTTTATGGAAGCAGCGATCATTTCAGGATCGAAAGTCATGGCGGTAACGTTGAAGGCATTGCGGTGTTGCAGATTTTCAGCCGGAGCTTCCATTACTTGAATAGCAGCTTCGATCGCATCTGGCATATACATCATATCCATAAAAGTGCCTTTTTTTATATTGCAGGTAAATTTACCTTCCTGGATCGCTTTATAATATATATCAACAGCATAATCCGTCGTGCCACCACCAGGCAAGGTCACGTTGGAAATTATCCCAGGATAACGCACTCCACGAGTATCTACTTTGAATCGTTTGAAATAGTAATCGCAGAGCAATTCGCCAGAGACTTTGGTGACGCCATACATCGAAGTGGGACGTTGGATCGTATCTTGCGGAGTTTTATCTGGAGGAGTGGTGGGACCAAAAGCGCCAATTGAACTGGGTGTGAAAACGCTGCAATTCAATTCACGAGCAACTTCCAAGACATTATAAAGCCCGTCGATATTTATTTTCCAGGCAAGATCTGGTTTCGCTTCTGCCACGCCCGAAAGGAGCGCAGCAAGATGATATATCGTGTCGATTTTAAATTCTTTCACGAACTGAAAAATCTTTTTTCTATCAAGACAATCCAAAATTTCATATTCTCCATCTATGATTGATAGCGGAGGATCTTTTCGAATATCAGTAGCAATAACGTTATCCTTCCCATATTTTTTTCTGAGTTCAGGAATAAGTTCAGAACCAATTTGGCCAGCAGATCCTGTAACCAAAATTCTCTTCATATTTGGTCTCCCTAAATTTTTAAATTTTGCATAAAGAATTGAAACGATGATATTTTGTCAATAATAATCGTAAACAAGCTTTTCTTCATTAAAAGAACACGAATTTGTTTTTAATAAAAAAGATTATCTAAACTAAAAAAATTATTTTAACTGCGCTGTTTTTTCACAATAATTTACTTGTCAGAATTTTGCAGTTGATTTTTTTAAAGAAAATTTTTTTGGAGAATAAAATGTATAGTGAAACAACTACTTATGGTGAAATGAGTCCAATTTCATTGATTTTCTTTTTTGCACTTTCGGTTTACATGATCATCGTGCAATGAAGAATTTATAGTAAAGCTGGAAAACCAGGCTGGGGTGTGTTAATTCCTATTTTCAATATAATTTTGCTTTTGCAGATCGCCCAGCGTCCCATCTGGTGGTTATTATTAATGTTTATTCCCCTCGTGAATATTATTGTTGGGATAATAATTACAATCGATCTGGCAAGAAATTTTAATAAAGGAATTGGTTTTGGCATCGGTATAATATTTTTGCCGATAATATTTTTATCTATTTTAGCTTTTGATGATTGCGAATATGTGGGAGATTATATCTAATATGCAGAAAAAAAATATTAGGGGTTTTGCCAGTGATAATAATGCTGGAATTCATCCTGAAATATTAGCTGAAATGAAAAAGATCAATATTGGACATGAGATCGGATATGGAGATGATGTTTATACTGAAAAAACGATCGAATTGTTGAAAAAATATTTTGGGAAAGATATTGATGCTTATTTCGTGTTTAATGGAACAGGCGCAAATATTCTCGCTCTAAAAATGTTAACTGATAGTTTCAATTCTATCATTTGTGCTGAAACATCACATATAAACGTTGATGAATGTGGCGCTCCTGAAAAATTCACCGGTTGCAAATTATTGACTGTTCCCACCAAAGATGGGAAATTGACAATTGAAAAAATAGCACAACATATGCATGGTTTTGATTTTGAACATCATTCTCAACCTAAAGTTATCTCTATTACGCAAACTTCCGAAATGGGAACGGTGTATCGTCCTGAAGAAATCAAACAAATTACGGATTATGCTCATCGAAACGGAATGTTCGTGCACATGGATGGAGCTCGGCTTTCCAATGCAGCTGTTTTTTTGAATACTGATTTTCGTACTATTACCACCGATGTTGGAATCGATGCACTATCATTTGGCTTGACGAAAAATGGTGCGATGAATGCAGAAGCAGTCATTTTTTTTGATCAGGCTTTAAGTGAAAATACTAAATATTTTCGGAAACAAAGCGCTCAGCTTGCTTCCAAAATGCGCTTTATCTCTGTTCAATTCGAGACTTTGCTCAGAGAAGATCTTTGGCGAAAAAATGCTGAAAATGCAAATAAAATGGCTCAATTATTAGCTGAAAAAATTGCTGCTTTTTCAGAGATCAAGATCACTCAAAAAGTTGAATCAAATGGTGTTTTTGCGATTGTTCCAACTGATATCATAAAACCTTTAAAAAATGAATTTTTCTTTTATATGTGGGATGAACATCGCTCTGAAGTGCGTTGGATGACTTCTTTCGATACAACAAAAAAAGATGTAAATGATTTTATCGAATTGATTGGTAGATTAGTTACTTAATCTATTTTTTAATGATTTTTCTTCACTGATCTTCGGAATGTTGGTGTAACTCAACATTCCAATGTCGAGCTCTCCTCACAAAAAACCGCACAAAAAGATAGAAACCACGAATTTACGCGAATTTGCACGAATGATATAATGTAAAAGTCTGAACCACAGATTTTCACAGATTACACGAATTACACGGAATAAAAAACAAAAACGTTTCACAATCCCAACATTTCAAACAATTTAACTTTTTTTCTTTTTCCCTTTTCCTTCTTCCCAAATCCTATCTCCCATCTCCTATCTCCTATCTCCTATCTCCCCATTCTTCTTGCTTCTCTCCGTTTCCCTTTTACCAAAAGGGAACTGCAAAG
>JAGYMQ010000119.1 GCA_018400535.1 Candidatus Cloacimonadota bacterium | reverse complement strand
GCGCGAATAATTTCCACTTTCGAAATCGATTTTAAGAATTTCATTTTCGCGATCGTGAGGATTACCGATCACAATATCATCGATCATCAAGAACCAGGCATCGTTGGAAATGCAGTGAATTCCAATATAAGCGCTTCCTGTGTAATCCTGCAGACCATAGGAAAATTCTGTCCAGGCATCTGCTGGTGCTTCTTCATAGGGTGGAGCAGAGATGATCGTAAATTCACCAGGGGCGGGATTTGTGGTAGAAATTCCCACTTCGAATCTTTCCAGACCATAATCAGCTGTGTAAGATTTTGCCATAAATATCAGGTCTTCTTCGCCAGTGAGTTCTATTTCTGGTGTGATGATCCAATCATTATTCGGTGGAGTAGTAGCTGAAAAACAAGCTGCATATTTATTGCCAGAATATGCAGGAGCATTAACAAGTGCGGGAGAAGTTGCATCCGGATTGAAGATGATGAAAGCTTGTGGATCGTAAACATTCGTCCAGCTTACATTTTGTATCCCATAAGTTTCTGAACCATCGAGATCGACAAGTGTCCAGGGCGAAAAATTGATAGAAAAATCAGTGTAAGATTCAAATTGATCGGTGAGAACATTTCCTGATTCTTGATTTACAGTGATATAGTTCAATTTCGTTTCATTGTCAATATCAGTTGAATCTTCGACTGTTAAGCTCACTGAATAAAATCCTGGTGTTGGATAAGTGAATGTAGGATTCTGCTCATAAGAATCGATCACACCATCATCTTCAAAATCCCATTGCCAATTTGTTACATTTCCAGAAGATTGATCGGTGAATTGAACCAATAAAGGTGCATAACCATTTGTTGGATTGGCCGAGAAATCTGCGTGTAATTCATCATCATAAATGTATATACTGTCAATATTTGTGTAATTCGTATTATTACCGTATGCATAAGCATAGACGCGGTAATAGTACATAAAACCAGCGGTAGCATTGGAATCGATAAAAGTTGTTACGTCAGCAGCGACATTCCCAGTATAAATAAATTCATCAGCGTGTTTTCGCTCGATCTTGAAACCTTCTTCACCATTAGAATTATCTTGCCAGGTTAATTTCACTTTATCATTTTCATAGAGTTCCGCCGACAGATTCGTTGGTGCAGGAAAATCGATCGTTTCCGAAACAGTTGCCTGATCGGATTCAATTTCCGAATAGTAGGAATAAACGTAGTAAGTTACTGTTTCGTAAGTATTTCTATCGTTCAAGGTGTCTGTGTAGGTATTAGAATCTTCTGGTAAAATTGCTACCATAGTTGTATTTAAACTATCTAATCTTCGTTCTATTCTATAACCTTCTTCTCCGCTGCTTTCATCTATCCAATTCAATTGGAATCTCATCACGTCTAATTGTTGGAGCTGTAAATTTGTGGGTGTGTGTAATTGATAGGAAGGTGAAGTGCTTTCTTCCGAACAGCTCATAATGAGAGCTGCGATAATTGCCAAGACAAAAATAACTTTTTTCATTTTTCCTCCTGCCGATCTCAAAGATCAGCTAAAATATTGTTTGTTTTATCCAATTTAGTTTTCACTTCGGTGAATTTTTCTTTTTCTTTTTGAACGATATTTTCCGGCGCATTTGCCAGAAATTTTGGGTTTTCCAATTTTCGACTTATCTTATGCAATTCTTTTTCTAATTTTTCGATCTGCTTTTGCAATTTAGTTTTTTCTTCTTCAATGTCGATCAAACCTTCTAACGGCAGATAGATCTCGATATTTTGCACAACGGCTGCGATTGATGAAGCAGGTTTTTTCAGATCAATTGCCGATTTAATTTCGACAACTTTTGCCAATTTTTCAAAATAATTTTTGTAGTCATTCAGCAAGGAATTTTGTTTTTCTGCAAGCACTTTGATATGAACAGTGATCTCTTTACTTGGCGGTAAATTGACCTGTTTGCGCAGATTTCTGATCGCTGAAATAGCTGCTTGGATCAAGCCCATATTTTTTTCGATATTTTCATCCAGAAATTCTGCTTGATATTTTGGATAGGAAGCGATGACGAGAGACTCATCGGGCAGATCTAAAATTGGTTTTATCTGTGACCAAACTTCTTCCGAAAGGAAAGGCATCAGCGGATGCAACATTCTCATCGCCTTTTGCATCACATCGAGTAGGATGAATTTCGCTGTTGTTTTCGCCATTTCATTTTCAGAATAGATGCGGTCTTTTGCCAGTTCCAGATACCAACTGCAAAATTCTTTCCAGATAAAATCCATTAAAATATTTGCTGCATCATTAAAACGGAGATTTTCATAATATATTTTAGAAGCTTGGATGACGCGGTGCAATCTGCTATAAATCCATTTATCAGCGAGTTCAAGCTGCTCTTGCGGAATTTCTTTTTTCAGGATTTTTACCGGAAATTTTTCGTTTTCTTCCAGATTCATCATAATGAAGCGAAAAGCATTCCAGATTTTATTACCGAAATTGCGTCCTGTTTCCAATATTTTTTCGGAATAATAGCTGTCTGATCCTTTGGGAGTATTATAGATCATGCTGAAGCGAAGTGCATCTGCGCCATATTCTTCGATGATATGGATCGGATCGGGAGAATTTCCAAGAGATTTACTCATTTTCACACCGTTTTCATCCAGAACCATTCCATGCAGCAAAACCGTCTTGAAAGGAATTTTATCCATGAATTCCAAAGTTGCCATGATCATACGGGCAACCCAAAGATAAATGATGCCAGGCGCAGTTATCAAAAGATCGGTCGGAAGGAAATATTGCAGGTCTGCTGTGTTCTTTGGCCAGCCCATCGTGGAAAAAGCCCAAAGCCAGCTCGAAAACCAGGTATCCAGAACATCTTCTTCCTGACGCAAATTCGCATTTCCACATTTCGGACATTTTTCAGGTTTTTCTTTGGCAACGATCAGTTCACCGCATTCATCACAAAAATAGGCAGGAATGCGATGTCCCCACCAGATCTGACGGGAAATACACCAATCACGAATGTTTTCCATCCAATGCAGATATACTTTGATCCAGCGTTTTGGCTCAAATTGGATCTCACCATTTTTCACCACTTCGATCGCTCTTTTCGCCAGCGGCTTCATTTTCACGAACCATTGATCAGAAAGATAGGGCTCAATCACAGTTTCGCAACGATAACAATGACCGACAGAATGCTCGTGAGGTTCGATCTCACCGAGAAGTTCTTGTTCTTTCAATTTTTGAACGATTGCTTTCCTGCATTCAAAACGATCCATTCCAGCAAAATCTTTTCCAGCGTTTTCGTTCATAACTGCGTTCTCATCCATCACAACAACTTTTTCCAGATCGTGACGTTCACCAACTTCAAAATCATTTGGATCATGAGCAGGCGTGATTTTAACACAACCACTGCCAAATTCTTTATCAACGTATTCATCAGCGATGATGGGGATATCTCGATCCACAAAAGGCAAATTGACCTTTTTCCCGATCAAGTCTTGATAGCGTTTATCTTCGGGATGCACGGCAACTGCTGTATCTCCGAGCATTGTTTCAGGACGCGTCGTGGCAACCGTTACAAAGCGATCTTCACCTTTGATCGGATAACGAATATTCCAGAGATGCCCTTTCTCATCAGCATATTCCACTTCATCGTTCGCCAGCGCAGTATAGCAGCGCGGACACCAATTGATTATCCTTTTCCCGCGATAGATGAGTCCTTTTTTATAAAGCTGAACGAAGACTTCTTTCACGGCTTCAGAAAGACCTTTGTCCATCGTGAAGCGTTCACGCGTCCAATCGCAGGAACAACCCAGCTGTTTCAATTGCTCTATGATGCGTCCGCCCTTTTCTTTTTTCCATTGCCAGATTTTTTCTACCAGTGCTTTCCGGCCGATATCATGGCGAGTCTTGCCTTTGTTTGCCAGTTGTTTTTCCACAACGTTTTGAGTGGCAATTCCTGCATGATCAACGCCGGGAATCCACAAAGTAGGAAAGCCCGTCATTCTTTTGTAACGGATCATAACATCTTGCAAAGTATTATTCAAGACGTGTCCCATATGCAAAATTCCAGTAACATTTGGTGGTGGGATGATAATGGTGAACGGTTTTTTGTTTTTTTCGATCTTTGGCGTGAAATAACCTTTTTCAATACTATTTTGATACCATTTTTTCTCAATATTTTGTGGTTCATAATTTTTATTTATTTTCATTTTTTCCTCTTATTACGATCTATTATAGAAACTTAATTTTTGTTCAATTTTATTTAACAGGATCATCTATTCAAGTTCCTTTCTCACTTTTTCAATAAATTTTCTGTGAGATGGGAAAGCGATTTCAGGTAGTTCATCAAAACCCACAAAACGTGCTTCAGCAGCGTCATCTCCTGCTTGAAGCTGACCTCCAATGATCTTCATCAGAAAACCAAACGAAATAACTTTTTCATAAAGCGGAGAGAATTCGGAAAAATAGCCCAGATTTTTCACGATCTCGCCTTGTAGATTTGTTTCTTCTTCCATTTCGTCGATAGCACATTGAGCTGGAGTTTGATTGATCTCGATATAACCGCTTGGCAAGGCCCAGCTTCCGATCTGCGGTTCGATCTTGCGCTTGATCACAACAATTTGATCTTTTTCATTCAAAATCACGCAAGCAGATGCCGGGATCGGATTTTTGTAATAAGTCCAGCCACATTTCGTGCAACGAGAACGGATCTTTCCTTCTTCATCTTCGAACAATTTCATTTTGTTTCCGCAACGTAAGCAAAAATTCACACCGCGATAATTCTTTTCATTCAAACACATATTTTCCTTAGATTTTAATTCCACCATTTGATGAAAGCGCGATAGAACACGCGCCAGAGCGTTTTGATATCCATCAGCATATTCGTGTATGCTGCATTCGCTAGCGGACAATAGCATTCTCTATTCTTGATCTTTTTACGTTCTTTTTTAAGATTGGAATTGAACCAGATCTTTTTGAAATTATAATCATTTTTGCGCAGATTTCCAAAAGATTCTGCCTTGATGCAACAAACCCAAACATCACCTTCTGGTGAGATCTGCGCTGAAGTGATGCCTGCATAACAAGGAATCACCTGCGTTCTATCTCGCAGGATCTTTTTCACCAGCGAATAATATTCAATCCTGAATGCTTGAGTTATCTTGTTCAATCCTTTGAATTTACTGTTCTTGATGCGATGGATCAGAAAGTCGATAGCAGATCCATAGGAAATTCCATCAGGAGAAATATTGGAATCCATCGTATCCAATTCATTGCGATTTTCCGCAATTTCTGTGATATAGGAATCAGGTTTCAGATTAATCAATTTACTGGAAATTCGGGCGACATCTTCCACATTAAATTTTGAGATGACAGTGTGAATCCCAACTTGCAAATTTTTGGCTTTGATCTTCTTCAACTTCTTAAAAGTATTGATCACTTTTCTGTAATTACCTTCAACCTGCCTGATCTCATCGTGCTGTTTTTCAATACCATCGATCGATAAATTTATCACGATCTGCGCTTGCGGACAAGCCTGCGTGATATTTTCGACATCTTCCGTTATTTTTTCCGTCAGGATACCATTTGTCGGAATATTAATGATCTTTGGATGTGAATATTTATAGATCACACGACAAACTTCCACGATATCTTTTCGCAAGAAAGGTTCACCGCCACTCAATGTAATCCAGTAAGGTGCATTTCCTATTTTCTTAAAAATTTGTTTATATTCGGAAACAGTCAGATTATTAGCTTTCTTTTTCCAGATATTACAGGTCTTACAGCGCGAATTACAAGAATAAAGCAAACTTACAGTGTAATTTATCGGCATGATCTTCGGGAAACCGAATTTGTAAAAGAATTTGAATAATAATATTTTTGGGATCAATTCAATCATGATTTTTCCAAATTTTTTGTGGAATCAGCAATATCCCACTTAAAAGGATTTTTCTTTAAAATTTTATAATCTATCCAACCTAAAAGACGACAATAACTTTCCAGCACAACAGTTCCCAGAAAATAAAAGATCTTTGTTCGATTACGCCAAAGCTCTTTTTTGGCGATTTGGACAAGAATGGCCGGATTCTGCGAACTCACTTCATAATCACTCTTTTCTTTCAACCAAAGATGGCCAGCTTCAATGCGACGGCGTTGTTTGATGAAATCAGCAATATTTTCCGGTCCTTTGTTATGAATGATCGCTTCTGGGATGTATTGCAGTTGCAGTTTTTGTTCTCGAATGATCGCTTCGATACTGGCTTCATCAACTGCGCTATCTTCTGGAATCGAATTAAAAGTTTTGCGGAAAGCGACCATTTCTCCCAATTTGGGAGAGATCAATGCCATCTGATGGTGCAAGTTCCAAAGCAAATTTACTGCATAGCCGATAAACGTGTAAGATTCATTTTCGGGAACTGGTCTGCCGCCTGTCATACCAATTTTTGGATTGGAAAAAGGTTCGATCATTTTTTCGATCGTATTTTTTGCTGGAAGAGTATCACCGCTTTCCAAAACCAGAAATTCTGATTCAGCAGCAGCGAGGAATTTATTGATCGCAGCAGATTTTCCTCGTCTATTTTTTTCAGCGATCAATATTATTCTTTCATCTTCTTCAGCAAATTTTTGGACAATATCATCGGTGCCATCAGTGCAGGCACTGGAAACAACAAAGATCTTGTTGATCAGAACATTTTTCAATTTCTGCTGTTGGATAGCAGTCAATAATTTACCGATATTTGCTGCTTCATTATAGGCAATGATACCGATATCACACTTCAATTTTTTCATTTTTCCTTTCCTATTTCTTTTGAGATCGCATCTAAAATACCATTGATGAATTTTCCCGATTTCTCTGTACAATATTTTTTGGCTATCTCGATCGCTTCATTGATGATGATGGCTGGAGCTGTCTCTGTGAAAAGCAGTTCGGCAGTTGCAATTCGCAATATTGCTCTATCCAATTTTGCCAGATTATCAAAAGACCAATTTGCCGTGTGATTTGCGATCTTTGCATCTATCTGATCAGCATTTTCGATCACGATTTGCAGCAAAGACACTGAAAAATCTCTGATAACTTCTTTATTTTCGTATTCATCGGCGGGAAATAGCTCTTCCAATTTTTCTTTGAAATACTGCATTTTCTCATTTTCCTGACTCTCAGAATATTCCAAAGAATATAATACTTTCAGGGCTATTTCCCTTCCTTTCCTACGCATACCCATTATTTCCACCTTGTTTACTTTTTAATGACAGATAATTTTCGGCAATTTTTAAATCAAGAACTTTTTTAGCGATCTATAAGTGAAATTACCAAGATATATTCTTTTTGATTGTTTCTTCTGGAAGTTTCATTTAGCTTATGGCTTTACTTCTGTGCAATTTATATTTAAACGATTTTTCTCGGTGCAAAGAATTTTCTATTATGCTGAAGAGCTGACGCAGATTCGGAAGTTTGAAAGATCATCTTCACTTTTTAAGCATAGTTTTTTTGAAATCTATTTGACGCTATACATTCCCAAAAAAAAATGAGTAAAAAATCAACGGAATTTAAAAATGAAAAAAATCCAAACGTTAATATTATTGTTTTGTATCACTTTTTTATCGGGAGCAACGATCAGCGGATTTATCAATGATGAATCAAATGGTGAACCGATAGCTTCCACCTCGATCTTGATCGGCGGCACAGAACATGGCACACTCACAAATGAAGAAGGCTATTTTGTTCTCAACAATGTGATGACAGGCAAGATCGACCTTTATATTTCCAATATTGCCTATAAACCTCAAAAGGTCGAGCAAATGATCGAAGATCCAAAGGCAGAAATATTCTTGAAGATCAACATGAAAAAAGCAAAAATAAAAATAGAAGATTATGATGTGAATGCAACCGATCTGGATCATTTTATCGAAAGCCGTGAGATCGAAGTGGGTTCTATCGTGCAAAGAACTGAAGATATTCTACAAATACCAAATGTAGCTGATGCTGATGTTTTTCGTGCTTTGCAATTCACTCCCGGCGTCACCGCGATTTCCGATTTTTCCAGCGGACTTTATGTTCGTGGTGGCAGCCCCGATCAGAATCTGATCTTGCTGGATAATACCGACGTCTATAATCCAAATCATTTTGGCGGGATTTTCAGCACCTTCAATACTGATGCTATCGAAAATGTGGAATTGCTCAAAGGCGGCTTCCCAGCTCGTTATGGCGGAAGATTATCTTCTGTTTTGAATGTGACAAATCTGGATGGAAATAGAAAACGTCATCAGGGAGTGGCAAGATTGAGCTTGATCAGTTCCAATGCAACTTTGCAAGGACCCTGGCGAATAGGAACTCAAAGCGGTTCTTATATGGCTTCTTTCCGCAGAACCTATTTAGATATCATCGCAAAAATGGCGAATATTGATATACCTGATTATTATTTTTATGATGGACACACCAAAATGAATTGGGATATCACGCAAAAAGATAAGATCATGTCCAGTTTCTATTTTGGAAAAGATAAGCTCAGTGTGGATTTCGGCAGTAAAATGATCTTATCCTGGGGAAATGAGACACTCACTTCTCAATGGCAACATATTTTCAGTCCTCAAATCTATTCAAAATTCATTTTCTGTGGTAGTCATTTTGGATCACTAATGAAGATCGAATCGGACGCTGACGAAACTGTCGAAAGAACAAATGATATTTACGACGCCACGCTCAAATCAATGCTGAATTATCATCCTGATGAAAAGCATATTATCGATGTCGGTTTGGAAAATAAGCTTAACAATGTCACCTTCAAATTCTCTATGGAAAATAGTAATGCTGATCCTTCCACGCTGCCAGATATCGAAGTGAATTCTATCCAAAATGCCTTCTATCTGCAAGATAGCTGGAAGATCAATTATTTTTGGACGTTACAACCGGGAATTCGACTGAACTATGTGCATAACTGGAGTCCAAATCTTCCCGCCGCTCCCGATGCAGATTATTTCCGGATTTCACCGCGCTTCTCACTGCGTTACAAAATCAAAGCATTAAATAGCATCTATTTCAATTATGGAAGATATTATCAATATCTAACCTCGCTCAGTCCGGGGATCAGCACACCTCTGGATCTCTGGTTTCCACTCGATGGAACGGTCGAACCAGGAATTTCTGACCATTTTATTTTTGGATACAAAACGCAGATCCAACAAAAATTTGCTCTCGATATTGAAGCCTATTACAAAAATTATGAAAATCTGGTCGAATACAATCCAGAAGTCGATTATGAATGGGATAATGAAACTGGCACATTGAGTGACGCCTTCAATATGGGCAAAGGATATTCCTACGGAACAGATATTTTGTTACGAACAGAACTATTCAACTTGGAAGGTTTTCTTGGCTATAGTTTTGGCATCACAAAACGCAAGATCGAAAATAATAATATCAATCCAGAAACAGAAGAAGAAAAATATTTTTATCCAAGATATGATCGCACTCATCAAATGAACGTTGTGGAAAGCTATGATCTGACAAATTTTTTCAGCCGTTTTTTCAGCGGACCAGACGTCAAATTCGCTTTCACCTATTCCTTTGCGACCGGTCAGCCTTATCAACAGCCAGAATTGCTTTACTTTGATGAAGATAAATTGGAAATTCTTTATAGCTATTCCGATCGGATTAGATTGCCAGAATATTCGCGCCTTGATCTCAGTCTGAAAATCAAATGGAAATACACGAATTGGAGTCTGGAACCTTATTTGCAGATAATCAATCTCCTCGATCATGAAAATGTTTGGTCTTATAATTTTGATTATAAAATCGATGAAGTGGGAAATATCAGATTTGAAAAAGAATCAGGAAATATGTTCCCACGCATTCCTTTTATTGGCATAAATATCTATTGGTAGGAGATCAAGATGAAAAAATATATTTTGTTATTAAGCGCTTTAACTTTGTTCTTTGGTTGCAGCGAATTTACTTCCGAAAAAAAATATAACGAAGATTATTATGTGATAACCGGTTTGTTGCAAGCAGGAAAATCTGTGAACAAAGATAATCCAGTCTTTATTGGAAAAACAATTTCAGCAGAAGATGGAAATTTATTCGATATTTATATTGAAAATGCTGAAGTTTGGATAGAAAATCTTGCTTTGAGCGACACGATCCCGCTTCATTTTTTTGTTCAAGCCGATTCATTAAATCCAATTTTCGGCTATTATGATCCCGATTCAACTATTATCGAAGCAGCTACTGAATATCAGATCATCGCCAGGATCCAAAATGAAAATGACGAAATAGCGGAAGTTAGAGCCAAAACTAAAGTTCCAAAAGATATCATCATCAATCCTGACAACGATCCTGTTTTTGCTACAGATTTATTGCCAGAACTTCCTCAACTCGATTATGATAATGCCAATATTGAACACCCTCTGATGATCCAAACATCTGATGCTGATCCTGTGAATTTGAAATTTCGATTTTATTGTTTAGAAGAATATCAAAATGCTGAATACATTTTTCCCTTTGCTGATCAAGATTATCCCGAAGATGCTGAAGAATATGAGGGAACTGGAAATGAATTTCCCCGCAATTCCTGGTATATTGCAGATTATTTGCCAGCACAAGAAGAAGATCGTTTCATCATCCGAGATCAAGGTTACAAAAGCAATTTTATTTTTTATGGAAAATATCAAATTTCAATCGTGGTGATAGATGAAAATTATTATAAATATTTATACAAAATGAATGGATATCTTCACGGTGGAATAGAAAATGGTTATGGCTATTTTGGTTCGATTAATGGAGACACGATCTACACTGAATTGATCGAATAGCGCTTTCAGAACTAATCAGAAATTTTCTTTATTTGACGAAAAATTGAGCTTCATTTCTTTGACAAAAAAATATTGAATAGGTAAATTATGTATGATGGAATTTTATGGAATAATAAAATTTTAGATTGCGTTGTGCTTTCTATGGTCATTGCACAAGGATTGAAAGTTATTATCAGTTTTTTCAAAGAAAAAAAACTTAATTTTCGCTATTTTTTGGATACAGGAAAAATGCCGAGTTCACACACTGCTTCGGTAACTTCTCTGGCTACAGCTGTCGGCATTCTCGAAGGCTTAGATTCAGTCTATTTTGCGATCAGCGCTGTTTTTGCCACAGTCGTGATGTTCGATGCTACTGGTGTGAGACGAGCTGCTGGAAAACAAGCACACGTTTTGAACAAGATCGTTGATAATCTCAAGAAGAAAGAAGGATTGACCTTGATCGAAGAAAATTTGAAAGAATTGATCGGACACACACCGATGGAAGTTTTTGTGGGAGCGATCATCGGTATTTTACTTTCGTTGATAATTCTCACTTGATGAAATTCCTCTTTTTTGCAGATACACATCTCGGATTCGATTATCCGATAAAACCACGTATAGAAAAGAATCGAAGGGGAAAAGATTTTTTTCAAAATTACAAAAATGTCCTTAGCTACGGAGTAGAAAAAAAAGTCGATCTAATCTTGCATGGCGGCGATTTTTTTTTTCGGAGTAAAGTTCATTCTGCAATAATTGACAAAGCATATTCTCTTCTTTACGAATTTGCCGATCATTTCCCCATCGTGATTGTTCCTGGAAATCATGAGCGTTCTATCTTGCCAAATTCATTTTTGACCGCTCATAAAAATATTTTTATCTTTGATGAATCCAAAACTTTTTTCTTCCAATTCCAAAAAGCAACTTTAGCGATCAGTGGCTTTCCAAACGTTCGTGAAAACATCCGAGATAATTTTTCCCATCTTTTTCAACTGGCTACGGAAGGAAATCCATTCACAAATATAAAATTATTGCTCTTGCATCAAGCTATCGAAAATTCCAAAATAGCCGGCTTCACTTTCAGAACAGGCAAAGACGTGATCCCGCAAAAGCTATTACCTCGCGATCATGATGCTATATTAGCTGGTCATATTCATCGAGCACAGATCATCCAGAATCAATACTCTTCTGCGCCGATTATTTATCCGGGGTCGATAGAGCGAACTTCGACAGCAGAGATCGATGAAGAAAAGGGATTTTTTCTTCTGGAATTTGTAGAAGATGAAACCGAAAATTGGAGTTTGGAAAATATTGAATTTGTAAAACTTCCGACACGACAAATGGTGAAATTGGAAATTGATCTTTTGACAGAAGATCAGAAACGAATTGAAAATTGGTTGGCAGCAAAGATTTCCAGATATAAACGAGACTCGGTAATCCGACTCTATTGCGATCTTCCAGCCACTCGCAAATTATTGACGGCAAAATTTTTGCGAAATATCGCTTCTCCGCAAATGCACCTTACACTCGCACCATTACGAAGAAGAAATAACAAATTTTAAACTGATCTTCCGACACAATTTAGTAACTTCCAGGAAAAATACTTGCAAAATAATAATATCAGAAAAATCTGTGTAAAAAATAATTTGGGAATAATATGAAAAAAATAATTTTCTTGATAATTATAATTTTATTCGGTCGATTGGCAGCAGAAGATATTGCCAGAATTGGTGATTTTATCATCTCTTCGGAAGAATTGATGAAAGAAATGGAAAATTATGAAGGAAAATATTCGCAAGCCCAGATCAGACAAAAAGCAAAACGCGCTCTTATCCAGAAATATATTTTGAGAAATTACGCAGAAGAAAGAAATATCACGATCACAGATCAGGAGGTCGATGATTTTTTCATTGAGCAACTTGGTGATCATGAAAGATTTCAGAACGAAGGAAGCTTCGATCGCAATAAATTTGAATTATTCAAGCTGACCAAAAAAGGCAGAAATATTTTAGAGGAAATGAGAAGTGAATTGCTTTTTTCGAAGATAAGAACAATAATCGATCGTGAACTTGCACTTTCAGAAGATGAATTATTCCAAAGGTATTTTTCAGAAAATACCAAGATGGATCTTTCTTATGCGATCATTGAAGTGGAAGATGCTAATGTGCCGATAAATATTTCTTTCAATGACGCTTTTGAATTTTATCAACAAAATCAACAAAAATATCTTTTTGTGGAAGGATTGCAATTTGAATTCTTTTTAGTTTTCCACAGAGAATTCAGCGAAACGGTCGAGCCGCTTGTAAATAGCAAGATCCGCCAGATTACAGAAAAAGATTCAACTTTATCAGCGATTGAGATTGAAAATTTGAAAAATAAGATCAAAAAAGAAGAAACAGCAAAATATTGTCGTGAAAAAGCTGCTAAGCTCCGTCAAGTCTGGATCGATAAAAAAAAGTTATCTTATCCGATCATCAAGACTTCCTATCTTCCTGATAATGTGGAATTAGGTCAGCTTCCCAGCAAGATAATCTCTTTTGTGAAGCAGCTAAAAATCGGCGAATATTCCCCGCCTTTAGATTTTGGACAAGGATTTATAGTTCTGCATTTACTTGATAAAAAGAAGATCAAAAGAGAAAATGAAGAATTGGCGAAAAATCAAGCCTGGAAAGATTTCATTTCCAAAAAAGAAAATATTAATCCTCAATATACGAATTATTTTACCGAAAATATTGAAGAATTCATCATTCCAGTAGCCGTCGTGCAAAAGATCGAAATTGATCATGGACAACTATTTTCCAATATCACGGCTGAAGAATATCAAAAAAAGATCAAAGCAGAACTCAGAGCTTGCAATTATCAAGATCAAGAATTAAAAAAGATCATCCAAAAATATAAATTAAAAAGCTCGGATCAAGTGATCTATTTGGAAAAATTCACAAACAAGAACCCGCTTGATGAAAAGATCGCACAAAATATCAATGATTCTAAATTCTTTGGATTCTTGGAAGATAAGAAAAAACTGGTCTATTACCAGATGAATTCCTTTTTCTCTGATTATATTCCCGATCTGAAAGATATTAAATCTCAATTATATCGTTTTGTGGAAACCGCAAAAGTTGATTCAATCGATTATGAACAATATTATCTTGATCACAAAAAAGACTTTATGACAGCTGATAGTTTGCAATTGGCTGGCGCATTGTTCCAGCTTGAAGATCAAAATCCTCAAATCAAAATGGATTCGATTTTCACGATCAATCAGCAAAAATATCAAGCTAATATTTCTCGTTATTACCGCGAACATTCAACTGAATTTGATCATATATTCGTGAAAGATAGACAATTGGCAGAAATAATCGTGGAACAGGCAAAAGCTAAGATCGATTTTGATCTTCTCGATTTCTGTTTTGGAAACTCTATCAAGCTTCCAGAAAAGCAGATCATTCAATATGAAGAGCTTCCAACGGTCATCAAAAATTCATTGCTCTCGCTCAAAAAAAATCAGATTTCCAAACCTCTCAAATATGAAAATGGCTGGTTGATCTTGCGCAAACTAAATGAATTTTCAGCAGGCATCATTCCCTATAACGAATTGAAGATCAAAATGTTTCAAGAAACACTACAAGATAAAAAAAGGGCAATGGCAAAGCTCAAGGCAAAAGCTGTTTTTGATTCGACGCGCAGATATTATCAGCTCAAAAAATTTGCGACGACTTCAAACATCTTCCAGACAAAATTACATCCAGCCGAAGCTGAATTTGAATTCATTGGAAAACTCGGCGAGAACTTACCTGATTTGATCAGATTATGGAATGGTGAAAAATACAGTCAAATCTTGGAAACAGAGAATGGCTTTGCAGTCATCTTTGTTTTGCAAAAGGTGCGTTCCAAACAACTTTCCTTTCCCGAAGCTTTGCCGCGTATCAAAGAAAAGATCAAGGCAAATCAGAGATTTGAGAGAGCAAAGGAATTTGTATCTCGATTGCGGCAAAAGATCCGTTCAGATCGTTTTTATAAAAATCAGCTATCTTTTCTAGGAGGTTGGCAGCATTCAAAGAACTTAAAATTGAACGATAACATTCCCGGCATCAAATTCAGTTCGATCATTTTGGAAGACGCTATTAAACGTGAAAAAGGTTATCTCAGTCCTGTCATTCCAATCGATCAAAAAAAAATGATGTTCTACCGGATCGACGAATTGGAACGTCCCAGCTATGACGAATTTCTGCAAGAGCGGGAAAGATATGAAAGATCGATCCATTCCCTTCTTTTCCAAAAATGGTTACAAAAATATAAAACGAAACTTGAAATCGAGATATATTAAATGAAAAAGGAACTGTTAAGCCAATTTTTCGAAGACTTTTATGAGGGAATCTTTTATGTGGACAAACAAAAAAGCATCAAATACTGGAGCGCGGGGTTGGAAAAACTGATCGGAATTTCACAGGAACAAGCGCTGGATAAGAAATATTTTGAGATCGTTCCCTTTTTTGATGAAAAAGGAAACAGGATCACAAAAGAACGCGACATCATCGAAAAAAGCTTGAAGCATTTGCATATCTATGATCTTACCTGTTTCGTGAAAAGTAAGCCTGGAAAAATGCAACAGATCAATGTGCGCACCATTCCAATGTATGATGTCACTTCCAGATTAATTGGTATTTCAGTCATCTTCATGAAATTTCGTGATCTCACTTTTTTTGATGAGGATTCTTTTTCAGAATATATTTCCAGCTTTTTTGATCCAATTACAGAAATTCCCAACGTTTTTTATGTAAAATCAATCCTGAAAACAAAATTTGCCGAATTTCATCGCTACCATTGGAAATTTGGTGCACTACTTTTTGAGATCGATAATTATCGCCAAAACAAAACGATCTTTGGCGAAGAACTGGGAGCAAAGATTTTGCGCACGACTGCAGAAAAATTGAAACACAAAATGCGCTCTTTTGATATTTTTGGAAAATGGTCGGAATCCGAATTTATGCTGGTCTTCGTTAATGTGACAGAAAGAAAGCTCTTCAAATTGGCAGAAAGAATGAGAGAAATTATCTCTTCCTGTCATATTGAATTGGGAGAAGGAAAACTGCAGCTTTCAATCTCTGTCGGTTGCACAATTTTGAAAGATGATGACACCTTGGAAATGATGATCAGAAGATTGCAGAATTACAAGGAATATAGTAAATTAAAAGGTGGAAACAATGTCACTAATCATATCTTCCAATAATATCAGAAAAAAGATCTTTGCTGTCATTTTCGATATGGATGGCGTGATCCTCGATAGTGAACCGCTTTATCACGAAATTCAACAGCGTTTTTTTGCTGAGCTCGGTTTCACAGTCTCTGCTACAGAATATGATGGCTTCATCGGACTGGGAATGCGCTCAATGTGGAAATATCTTAAAAAAAAACATCGCTTGCAAATTTCGTTGGATGAATTGATCGCAGAAAATAATAAAAAGATCTATCAAACTTTTTCTCAGATCGAAAACCTGACAACAAATCCTAATCTTATTCCTTTTTTTGAAAAATTGGAAAAACATGGAATAATGCTAACGCTTGCATCATCAACGCAAAAAGCGATCGTTGATATCATTTTGAAAAAATTACAGATCACGTCTCATTTCCATTTTGTGCTAGGTGGAAACGAGGTACAGAATGGTAAGCCAGCTCCAGATATTTTTTTATTGTCAGCAAAAAAAATGAAGCTTCCAGCAGAAAATTGTCTTGTTATCGAAGATTCTAAAAATGGAGTTCTCGCGGCGAAACGTGCTGGTATGTTCTGCGTCGGTTATCAAAACTCACAAGATCAAGACCTTTCTCAGGCAGATTTGGTCGTAAATGATTTTTCTAAGATCAACTTTTTGGAGGAAAAATAATGGGAATGCAACAATTTATTCTAATTGTCTTATCTGTCGTGATCATAGCTGTTTCGATGGTTATCGGTTTCTCACTTTTCACGCACAACGCATCAGATTCCAATCGGCAGGCGATCATATCGGACTTGCAACAAATGGCTGCGCACGCCAATGCCTATTACAAAGCACCTTTAACGATCGGTGGTGGTGGAAGACTTTGGGTGCCAAAAGTCGATGGCGTCTATCAGGGTGATCGCTGCGGACTTTGGCTCAATTATGCTGGATATGAAGAACATTTATCTGGCGATACTTTTGTTACAGAAAATGGAACTTTTTTGATGTGGATAAATTCTTATACAGACGATATTCTGAAAATCGAAGGAACAGGCACAGAAATTGGACATGACGAAGTAAATCCTGTAAAAGCACGGATGGAATTGACTGGTGCTACTTCTGAAATTGATATTACTATTTTAAATTAAAGGAAATAAAAAATGAAATCTAAAATACCCTGGTTCACAAATTCGATCTTGCTAACTGTTCTCGGTGCGATCACTATCTTTGTTTTGTTTGGAATATTCTATTTTCACGAACAAGGCACCATCTTTTGGACAGTAGCAATTTCCTGGTCGATCATTCTGATCTTTGGCGCCCTGGAGATCAGTCGTCAAGAAATAGAAAAGAAAAAATTGGAAGAAGAAAACAAAAGATTGAAAAAAGAATTAGAAAAATTGCAAAATAAGGAGTATTAAATAATGAGAATTTTAGCAATCAATCCCGGCTCGACATCAACAAAGATCGCTGTTTTTGAAGAAAAAGAGAGAATATTTTCTCAGAACATTAAACACGCTGCAGAATTACTTTCCAAATATCCAAAGATCACCGATCAGTATCATTTTCGCAAAGAGACGATCCGGCAAGAATTGAAAAAAAATGAGATCGCACTCGAAACGATCAATTGTGTGGTTGGACGCGGTGGACTCATCAAGCCGATCTCCAGCGGAATTTATCGTGTGAATGAAAAGATGAAAGAAGATTTGCGAAAAGGTCTGCTCGGTGAACACGCCAGTAATCTGGGTGGCTTGATCGCTTCTGATGTGGCTGCTTCCATTCCAAACGTCAATGCCTATATCGCCGATCCAGTCGTTGTCGATGAAATGCAGGAAGTCGCCAGAATTTCCGGTCACCCCAAATTTCAAAGACTTTCGATCTTCCATGCTCTGAATCAGAAAGCCATCGCTCGCACTCATGCCAAAAAAATGAAGAAAAAATATGAAGAAATGAATCTCATCGTTGCTCATCTCGGTGGTGGCATTTCGGTGGGAGCTCATCGACTGGGAAGAGTGGTAGATGTGAATAATGCATTGGATGGAGAAGGGCCATTTTCGCCTGAACGTACAGGATCTTTGCCAGTCGGTGCTTTAGTGAAATTATGTTTCAGCGGAGATTTTTCCATTGCTGAAGTGAAAAAAATGATCAAAGGCGAAGGCGGATTGGTTGCCTATCTTGGTACGAATGATGCCTACGAGATCGAAATGCAGGTGCGCAAAGGTGATGAAAAAGCCAAATTCATCCAAGACGCCATGAGCTATCAAATCGCCAAAGAGATCGGTGCGCTGGGTGCTGTGCTAAAGGGAAAGATCGATGCCATCCTGTTGACGGGTGGATTGGCAAAAAATCCTTTGGTTGTTCAATATATCGAAGATATGGTTTCTCATCTCGCTCCAGTTTATGTCTATCCTGGCGAAGACGAAATGAAAGCACTGGCATTGAATGGATTGATGGTGCTCAAAGAAGAGATCGAAGCAAAAGAGTATGAATAGTTGATCATTTTTTTTTCAATCCCAATTCTTTCCGGATCGTTGTCGTAGCTTTTTCTGTGGCGCAACCAGGATTATAAAGATATTTTTTCACCAGCTTTTGCTGTTCACCTCTTTGTTGGGTGATTTTGTGCTCAAGCATTCCATTCCGAATCTTTTCGATGATCTTCTGCATTTCTGCAAGATCTTCAAAGGAAAAAGCGATCTTTTCCAATTCAGCCTCGATGATAAAATTTTTGTTATTTTCAAACCACTTTTTGTTGCGATAGATTAAAAAGGGCTTCTGCAAGATGCTGAATTCAAAAGGTGCAGTTGTGCCACAATCTGTTATCATGATATCAGCTTGTGGATAAAGTTTTTGCGTATTTGCTTCTTTAATCAGAATAAGATTTTCTGTTTCAGCACAGATATTTTCCAGTCTTTTTTCCCAATTTTTATATTCAAAATAAAGATAGTTATGCGGCTTGACCAGAATTTTCATATCAAATTCAGCTAAGGTAAGGAGAATCTTTTCTTCAAACTTGTGAAGGCTTCCAAATTTATCCCAATGAGGAGCATAAAGAATGGTTTGGAAATCTTGTTGGTCATTTTTTTTCAAGTTAAATAGTTCATCCAATTTAGGATATCCAATATCATAGACTTTCGGTTTGGGAAATTTATTTTGGTAGGCAAAGTTGATAAATTCGTTGAATTTTGGTCCGATCGCAAAATGGATTGCAAAGCGATTCAAAACATTTTTTTTTTGATAAAGATTATACGTGCCGATGCCGTGATAGATCTCTAAAGTTTTTGTTTTCAATCTGGAATAGGGAAAATCGGGGCCGGTCACTTCCGGGCAGATAAAAAGATCAAAATATATAAAGCGGGCAACTTGGTTTGGAATCAGTCTTTTTACCTCGTTTTTTTTCTTCAAATAGGAAAGTAAATTCTTATTTTTTTGCTGATAAGAAAAAAAAATCTTGATCCTTGGGTCTTTTTCCAATTCGAGATATATTGGTGCGAAAATCTCATAAAAATAGTCATGATGAAGATTATAGACAATCGTGCGATATCCATTCAGTTTGTAAAACCACATTAGCAAATTATAGAAAATGATCTGGAAAAAATTCATTTATTCATCAAGATTCAAAGTTAATTCATAAACTGGCTTATAACTTTTGCGATGGATCGGAGTGGTGCCAAAATTGCGAAGAGCTTCTAAATGTTCTTGGGTGGGATAACCTTTATTTTTCTGAAAATTATATTCTGGATATTTCTTATGATAATCTCTCATAATACGATCTCGCGTAACTTTTGCCAGAATGGAAGCAGCAGCGATCGAAGCAAATCTACCATCACCTTTCACGAAAGATTCTGCTTTTCCCAACAATTTTTCTGGAATACGATTGCCATCGATCATGCTGAGATCAGGCTTTATCGCAAGAGAATTGACAGCTCTTTCCATTCCCAACATAGTGGCAGCCAAAATGTTCAGTTTATCGATCTCAACTGGTGAGATGATCTTCAAAGCATAAGTTCGAGCGTTTTTCTGGATCTGAAAAAAAAGTTCTTCTCGTTTTTGTTCACTAAGTTTTTTAGAATCATTCAAGCCTGAGATCTTTTTTGCAGGATCGAGAATCACAGCGGCGATCACAACTGGCCCAGCTAACGGACCACGGCCGGCTTCATCCACACCAGCGATCGTTTGAAATTCTTCTCTAAATGGCAATTCGTTTTGGTATAAAATCATTTTTGCAATACAAAAAAGAGACGATTATAATTTTTATCCAAATTAGCTCCTTTCTTTCCTTTCAGATTTTTTTTATTGTGATCGCTAAAAATTCCCAATAATTGAAAACCTGCAGCTTTGATCAATTCAATAATTTCATCGACAAGATAGACCTTCTGACGATGGATTTCATCAAAACGTTCAAACAAAAAATTTTTCTTTTTGAAAAAAGTGAAATGAGTGATCTGCAATTTTTCCTGCCTGTCGAAATAACCTTGATGGATTAGAAAGTTATCTGGATCATCTTCCAAGTTTAAATAGCCATCAAAAAATTTTTCGCATTGATATTCCGTGACGATATCAAAAATAAATAATCCCCCCTTTTGCAAAGAAAGGAAGCTGTTTTGAAATAATTTCTTCATTTTTCGGATATCTGTTAAATAGTTGATGCTATCAAAGATCAAAATGATCAATTCATAATGATCCGTTGGAAATGTTGCAGTCATATCACGATTCATCAAGTTCGGTGCAAATGGTTTTTCTGCTGCGATATTCAACATTTTTTGAGAAATATCGGTGGCATCGACATTGATCTTCAATCTTACTAATTGATTAGCGATATTGCCTGTTCCGCAAGCTAACTCCAGACAATTTTCAGGATTTCGTTGATGATATTGATTGAATTGATCCAAAATAAATTTTTTCCATCTTTCATAAGGAACATGCTTCATAAAATGATCGTAATATCCAGCAAAATGTGTGTATTGTTGATCTTTTTTGATCTGTTTGGGAAAAACCAATTCTTCTGCAAATTCGATCGCTTTTAACAAACTTTTTTCAGAAGCGCTATTTTTGCCAGCGATATCAAAAGCAGTGCCATGATCAACAGAAGTTCGGATAAAAGGAAGTCCCAGCGTTGCATTGACGCCAGCTTCTGAGGAGATCATTTTAAATGGTATCAAACCTTGATCATGATAGGCAGAGATCACCAGGTCAAAATTTCTGACTTTATCGCAAAAAAAAGTATCAGCAGGAAAAGGACCTGAAATAAATATATTTTCCTTTTCCAGACTTTTCAGAACGGATCGGAACATCAGCTCTTCATAGCCAAAAGCACCATTTTCTCCAGCATGAGGATTCAAGCCAATCAACGCAATTTTTGGTTTTTCCAAGATTCTATTTATTTCAGAATGGATGATCCGCAAAGCTTCAATAACAAATTTCGGTGTCAATCGTGCTGAAATTTCTTTTATCGGAAGATGGGTTGTGAGCAAGGCAAGATTGAAATGTGGCCCCCAGAAACTCATGATGGGTAATTTGATTCCAGCCTTACGGGCAAAAAATTCTGTATGACCAATAAATTTGGGATGTGTTTTTTGGATCGCTTCTTTTGATATCGGGCTTGTGACAACAGCATCGATTTTTTTTGCGATCAAATCCTGCGCCACTTTTTCCAAGATTTGATAAGATATTTCTCCAGCTTTTGGAGATATCTTTCCGATCGGCACGTTATCATCGATCTTTATCCAATATATGATGTGCGGATCTTTGGCTTCATCAATTGTTTTGATTTGAAGAATTTCATTGCCGCTGTGATAATCAAGCTTCCGTCCATAGACAATAAATATTCTATTCTCATTAAGCTCGATAAAACGCAAAGCTTTTTTTGCTATCTCTGGTCCGATGCCAGCGGGATCACCAGTAGTGATCGCAATTTTTTTCATATCAAAACCTACAATTTTTTTCCGAAATTTTTTTCGAAGTTGTCTTTTGTCAATTTATTTGTTGCCATTTGATCAGAGAAAAATAAAATATCTATAAAAAAATTATTGAGGATTAAATTCATGATCAGAAAAGCAAAGGTTAATGGAACATTTTATCCAGGCGATGCAAAGACATTACGAAAAACGATAAGAACTTTTTTGGAACAAGTGACAACAAAACAAAAATATCAGAATATCCTGGGCGTAATTGCTCCTCATGCTGGTTATCTTTATTCAGGGCAATGCGCTGCCTATAGTTATTCTGCGTTGAGTAAAGAGAATTTTAAAAAAGTAGTAATTATTGCTCCCAGTCATCGATTCGGTAATTTCCAATTTTCAGTGGGAAATTTTTCCCATTATGAAACACCTTTAGGAACTGTTGCAGTTGATCAAGATATCTGCTCAAAATTGCTGCAGAATGATGGTTTTGAATTTGCACCAGCAGCTCATAATAGTGAACATTCTCTGGAAGTTCAGATCCCTTTTTTGCAGTTTATAAATCCCAAGGCGACTATCATTCCAATTTTAGTGGGTCGTCAAAATCCTGAGAGCAGTCATTATCTAGCCAAAGTTCTCAATGCAGTCTTGGATAAACAAAAAGATTCGCTCAGGTTTGTTATCAGCAGTGATCTTTCTCATTATTATAGCAGTGAATTAGCAGAAGAGAAAGATGAGAAGCTCGCTCAATTCGTGAGAGCTCAAGACATAAATAGCTTGGTCAGTGCCATTCGTCAAAGAGAGGTTGAGGCTTGTGGATTTGGTGGCATCATCACATTGATGGATCTGGCAAAACGCTGGAATTACACAGGATCCGAACTTCTTCATTATACACATTCAGGTATGATAAGCGGTGATATGACACAAGTTGTGGGATATTTATCAGCATTATATCATAAAATAATTTGACAACAAAAACAGGATCAGAATTTTTGCATTTCGTCGATGAGCGGGAGTAGCTCAGTGGTAGAGCTCTACGTTGCCAACGTAGTTGTCGCGAGTTCGAATCTCGTCTCCCGCTCCATTTAGTTTATTTTGGCGACATCGCCAAGTGGTAAGGCAAAGGTCTGCAAAATCTTTATCCCCGGTTCGAATCCGGGTGTCGCCTCCATAAAATTTTGCCGGAGTGGTGGAATTGGTAGACACAAGGGACTTAAAATCCCTCGGGTTTTTTAACCTGTGCCGGTTCAAGTCCGGCCTCTGGTACCATTTTAAAAAGCACCAATTGGTGCTTTTTTTCATAATATTTTTCTGGATGATTTCCGATAACTATCTGATCTAAAAGTTCAGTGTTCGATATTTTTTCAAATTCCGCTTTGTTCTTGACAAATTTAGGCACAAAAAAAATTTAATTTTAAATAGAAAAGATTTTTAGTAATTTTCTAAGAAAGGAGCTCTTATGAAAAAAATTTATAGGCTATTGATTGGTCTTATGATCGTTGGTGCTTTAGTGATTTCCGCCTGCGCACCACCACCGCCACCCGTCTCAAAAATGGAACTTGCAAATGCAAAAGATGATGCATTAGCAGAAGAAAAAAAAGCAGAAACCCTCGAAAAAGAACTCAAAGATCTCGAGGAAGATGTGGCTGTCAAAGAAGCAGAACTAAAAAGTCTGCAGAAATATCAACAAAAATTGCAGACAGGAAAATAGGAGGTAACTGATGAAAAAAATAATTTTGATCTCAACACTTATGGCTTTGATCCTTCCGATCGTTGCCTTTGCTGAAGTTACCTATCTTAGCGAAGAAGAATATAAAGATCTGAGCAAAGACGAACGCATCCGCTACTGGGAAAATTTAGAAGCTTCTTTAGCCGAATATCAACAAAGAAAATCCGATGCTATTGCCCAACAAAATGAATATCAAACACGCATCGAAGAATTGAAACAGAAAAAAACGGCTATCGAGGAAGAATACACGCAGATTTATAACGCCATTTTAGCCGATATGGAAGTCGATAAAACAGATTTTCCTGCTATCCGTTCAAAGATAGAATATTTCAGAAGAAAAACAGAAAATTGGAATGATATGTCCGATCAACAGCTTTGGTCAGCAAAAAAAGCTATCCGCGAATTGATCGATGAATACAATGAATATAAGAAAACAAAATATGCCAAAGTTCCAGACTTCCAGAATGATTTTTCTGATCTGGATAATCGCATAGCCAATCTTGAAACTAGCCTGAAAAATGCTCGTCCAAAATATTATGAAGATAATTACACTGTCATGAAAGGTGACTGGCTGTCTAAAATCGCTGGCTACAGTTTCATTTATGGCGATGTTTCCAAATGGCCTATCATCTATCGTGCAAACCGCGATAAGATCAAAGATCCAAATTTGATCTACCCTGATCAAGTGATAAAAATACCTCGCGGTCTTCCTCATCAATGGAAAGTTTATCGAGGCGAATGTCTCTGGAGAATCGCTTCATATCCAGAAGTATATGACAATGCTACCAAATGGCCACTCATCTATCGAGCGAACAAAGATAAGATCAAGGACCCAGATCTGATCTATCCAAATCAGACCTTTGATATTCCTCGCGACTGATAAAAAAAAATTTGATTATAAAAGCCTCTCTTTGCGAGGGGCTTTCTTTTCTTAAATTGACAACAAAAAAAATTTTCCTCATTTCCTTTGCTTCCCTGATCATAGCAGCAGCATATTTCCTGATCAATCCCTATCAAACTTCATCCTACAACTATGATCTTAAATTGGGTGAGATCGCAGATAGTGACGTCAATGCGCCATTTGATTTCTATGTTTATAAAACTCCGGAAACACTCGCGGCAGAAAAGGAAGCAGCAGCCAAAAAGATCCAGCCAGTTTATAAAGTTTCGGATAATCTAAAATTTAATGTACAAAAAAATCTTGATTTCATTTTTCAACATTTCCTGATCCAAAATAATAAAACTGCTGAAACCATCCAAAAAAAGTTGGAACAAAACGGCTACGAAATCAGTTTGGAAAGTATTCGTTATTTACAAAATGACGCTAATCGAATGAAGATATATAATCAATTGGCAGAAGATTTGAACAGAATTTTAGATATCGGCATCTATCCTGAAGATTACAATTTTCCTGAGATCAAAATAGCAAAATTCAATCGCATCAGAAGCTATGAGCTCAGTCGTCTTTATTCTTTGGAAGAAGCAAAAGCAAAGTTGCAAACCAAATATGAGCAGCCCATTGAAAAGCAAATCGTGAAAGAAATAGCTGAACTAATTTTGATCGAAAATATTGTGATCGATGAAGAACAGACAAATAACGAACGAGAAAGGGCAAAAGACAAAGTTCTACCCACTTTGGGCAAAGTGCAAAAAAACGAACAGATAATCAGCAAAAATCATAAAGTAACCACACTGGAATTGCTAAAATTACGGTCTTTGTTAAAAGCTTCTCAAGAATATCAATCTGCTGAAATTGGCAATCACAATCTTATGACTGCTTTTGGTGTTTTCATTTTCAGCTTTTTCCAGATAATTCTACTTTTCTATATCATTCTGCTCTTTTTTGATAAAGAATTCTCCAGTCAACCTCGCTTGATCATTCTTTTAGCATCTCTTCTGCTCACGATTTTTTTCACGATTTTGATGAATGATATTCTGAAATTCCACTCTTTGCTAATCCCGTTTAGCTTAGCTTCTTTACTTATTGCAATCATTTTCAATCCCAATATCGGTTTGATCTTCAATATCTTCAATTTCTCCTTTTTCCTACTTTTTCTCAATTGGAGTCTGCAAAATCCTATCATCCTTTTTGTGGGCACTATCGGAGGATTGATCGCTCTCAAAAAGATCAAAAATAATCACGAAATTTATCCACCAGCTTTCTACTTGGGAACATCTTTGATCATCATGATCACAGCAATGACGCTGATCCGATCCAAAGAAATTTCAATATTCATCCAGCATTTGATCTGGGGTCTTGGCTCAGGATTTCTCTCGATCATCGGATTGGCATTTCTTGCGCCAGTCGTAGAAAGAAAATTGAATCTCGCCACCAAACAACGTCTTTTGGAATTATTGGATTTCGACAATCCTTTGATGCAAAAGCTATCCAAATTTGCACCGGGCACATATCATCATTCTATCATTGTGGGAAATCTGGCAGAAAGCGCTGCTGAAGCGATTGGAGCAAATCATTTGCTGGCAAGGGTCGGCAGCTATTATCATGATATTGGAAAATTGGAAAATCCACAATTTTTCATTGAGAACGACGAAAATTCTTCCAAGCTTCACGAAGACCTGCTGGCAAATGAAAGTTCTCGTTTGATACGCGATCACATCCAGGATGGATTGGTGCTGGCAAAGAAATATAAATTGCCCAAACCAGTTATTGATATCATCAACCAACATCATGGAACAGCCAAGATAAAGTATTTTTATCAAAAAGCTTTGGAAACAAAATTACAGTGTGATGAAAAAGATTTTCATTATACAGGACCGAAGCCACGATCCAAAGAAAGCGCAATTGTGATGATCGCAGATATTGTGGAATCGACCACAAAGTCTTTGGACAGTTTTTCTGAAGAAAGGATCAAGAAAGTTCTGTATAAAACAGTGAATAATCTTATCAATGAAGGTCAGCTCGATGAGGCACCACTCACGCTCAAAGAGCTCGAAACCATCAAATCCTACATGTTACCGATCTTATTGGGAGTGTATAGAAAGCGCCTTGAATACCCCGAAGAATAAAAATGTCAACCTGATCAACGAGACTTCCAGAAAAATATCTGATGATCCATTTCAAAAGGTTTTTCAGATAGTCCAGGAAAATGAAAATATCCTATCAGCAAAAAGCTTGAACCTAAAATTAACGGAGGATAGCACGATCAAAGAATTGAATAAAAGATTTTTGGGCAAAGATGAATGGACAGACGTCATTGCTTTTCCTTTCTCATCTCAAGAAATTCCTTTTCTGGGAGATATAATCATTGACATCAATATTGCTGACAAACAAAAAGGAAGACATAGTTTACAAGAAGAACTGGAAATTCTTTTTTTACATGGATTATTGCATCTTCTGGATTACGATCATTTAGCTGGATCAGATGCCAGGATTATGAGGTCAAAAGAAAAAAAATACTTAAATATCTTACGAGGAGAAAAATAAATTGGTTATCAGCTTTTCCATTTTGGTGATTATTGGTTTTTTGATCTTATCAGCGTTTTTTTCAGGTTCGGAAACTGCTTTCTTCTCACTTTCAAAGATCCATCTGAAAAAATTGGAAAAAGATGAGGTCAAAAGTGCTAAAAGGATCATTCGTCTCTTAAGTAAACCCCGCGAATTATTGATCATCATTTTGTTGGGAAACACGATTGTGAACGTTGCTGCTTCTTCGACTGCTGCTTTGATCGCGATCCATATCGGTGAAATTTATCCCAAAACTCTTCCCCAATCCTATTTGCTCACAATCGAGATCATCACAATGACAGTTTTATTGCTTATCTTCGGAGAGATCACTCCAAAATTGATCGCCTATAGTTTCCCTCAAAAATTTGCAAAATTTTCCGGTTTCATCCTCGAAATTATCAAATATACTTTTTGGCCTCTTATCAAAATATTAGAATGGATCAGCTATATTTTTTCCACAAGAAGCGTTCGCAATAAACAAGAAAAATTTACCAAAGAAGATTTTAAGAATATCATCAAATCAAAAATCGCCAAAAATTCTTTGGAAGAAAATGAAAAGAAGATCATCACCAGCATCTTCCGATTCTCACAAACACTAACCCGTGAGATCATGGTGCCACGCGTGGATATCGTCGCCGTAGAGCATTCAGACGGTTTGGAAAAGGTGATCGAAATGTCAAAAATCACCGGACATTCCAAAATCCCGATCTTCAAAAAAAGTATCGATAATATTACTGGAATAATTTATGCGAAAGACGTCATTATCCATCCCGATCGGAATAAGATCAGCTCGCTGCAAAGAAGTCCGCTCATCGTCACCGAAAATGTGAAGATCCAAAATCTTTTGAACCAATTCAAAAAATTGAAACTGCAGATCGCCATCGTTGTTGATGAATATGGTGGAACTGCTGGAATGATCACTTTGGAAGATATTCTGGAAGAATTGGTTGGAGAGATCCGTGATGAACTGGACAAAGAAAGACCGCTCATCACAGAGATCGCACCTCACGAATTTGCCCTCAGCGGTATGTATTCCATTTCAGAATTGAACGATAGTTTTGAGCTCGATCTTGATAATGAAGAATATGACAATTTAGCAGATTTTCTCTTCGATCAATTCAATAAAGTGCCCAAATTGAAGGAAAAAGTTAATTATAAAAACAAAGCCATTTTCACTGTCACCGAGATCGATGGGCAAAGAATAACGTATGCCAGAATGAAAATATTAGATAAAAACAAAAAATATTGATGCAGAAAAAAAATTTGCTTCTGGCTTGTTTTTTCCTTCCCGTTTTGCTGATGGCTGAAAGCATGCGGCTTGAGATCAGTTTTCTGGGTATAACTGTCGTCCACGTCAATATTCGAGCTAATGATAGTCTGATCACGGTCAAAGCCAGATCTACTGCGCTGGCAAGTCTGGCAGCAGAAATGAATAATAATTATATCAGTAATTATGAAGCTGATTTTTTGACAATTTCCTATTCCAAAAAAGTCTTACAAAAAGATTATTCTGAAGACCGCATCACGTTTTATGACCGAAAAAAAATGATCGCAAAAAGAAAAAGTGAGATATCTGCAGAACGAACAAAAGACTATCCTATCCACAAAGAAAGTAGAGATTTTTTTTCTGCTCTTTTCTATCTGCGTTCAAAAGTTCCCAAAAAAGAAGACACACTCTGGTTGGATGCCAATTCGATTATCTGGAAGGCAACATTTCGCAAGATCAAAAATGAAAAGTTAACAACAATATTTGGAAAAATGGAAACTGTGAAATATGAAATTAGTTTCGAGAATTTTTCTGATAAAGAAAAAGAACGAAGTGATATGCTAACAAATAATCTGGTCAGTGAATCAAAAAAATTATTTTTCTGGTTCACAGCTGATGCTGAAAAAATCCCGGTGAAAGCCGTCTTTGCTATGAAGCCTTTCCCGGTGGTTTGGAAACTTACATCCTATTCTAACGAATGAAAAAAAAGAAAAAGAATATCTATTACTATCTTTTCTATCTCTGGATCATCCTGCTTTTCACTTTGACCTCGATTCCCAAACTGCCAACGCCAATAAAGTCTGAGCTAGGAATCGATAAAATAGCTCATTTCACCTTTTATTTGATACTCATATTTTTCTATTATAAAAAAAATGAAGACCTGCAATTCAAAGTATTACTTCGGCGCATCCTTTTGATCTTGATCTTTGTTCCACTTTTTGATGAACTTCATCAAATTCCGATACCTGGCAGACATTTTTCAGTCTATGATATCATTGCTGATATGCTGGGAATTTTGGTGATGATCTTTGTAATTTTTCTGAGATCTTGGAAAAAAAGCGTTATCGAAAATTAATCGACACGAACGCGTTTCAATTTGATGATCAATTCATATTTATAGGTGGGCTTATCCCAGATCTGGACATCCATATATTTTTTGGGATTTTCCAAAACTTCTTTCTCGTCAATTTCTTTGACCTGATCATTTTTATCTAAGATCCATAACTTTTTCCCCTTCGCAATTTGTTTGCTTGCCATAAGTTCTCCTTTTAATTCATAATTAGGATTATTCTCTACAAAATTCTCTAAAATCTCCAGACTTATCTTCTGCTTGTAAACTTCGCAATATTGACTTTCAGTGCAATTCGCAGCACAGACGATGATATCCGTGAATTGTTTCGTCTTCGGACAGATGATCAAATTTTTATTCTTGCGGGATCGATATCTCAATTATACCAACTTATAATTCTCTAACACAGCTCGCAATTTCTCTCGCTTTTCCTTCTGCATAGAAGCGAGCGGTAAACGTATTTCTGGCTCGATTTTTTTCATCATGCTCAAAGCTTCTTTGACGGGAATCGGATTAGTTTCATAGAATAGTGCTCGATTGATTTCCAATAATTCTTGATGAAGTTTAAGAGCAGCCAGATATTTTCCTTCCAAACATAACTGCGCCTGCTGCTGAACCTTTTTTGGAAGTATGTTCGCTGTGACCGAGATCACACCTTTTGCTCCGCAGCTCATTATCGGCAAATTCAAAGCATCTTCGCCAGACATCACAGAAAAATCTTTCCCAGCATTTTTCACTATTTCCGAAACCTGCACCAGATCACCGCTAGCTTCTTTGATACCAATAATATTAGGAAATTCAGCTGCCAGCTTGATGGTCGTTTCCGCTGCGATATTCACGCCAGTTCGTCCAGGCACATTATAGATCACAAGCGGAATGTTTGTGTTTTGAGCAACAGCACGGAAATATTCGTAAAGTCCCTTTTGCGTTGGCTTGTTGTAATAGGGCGTGATGACCAGCGCCAAATCTGCTCCCCATTCTTCTGCTTTGGTTGTCGCCGTGATCGTATGTTGGATATTATTCGTTCCTGTTCCTACCATCACGGGAATTTCGGTGGCGATCTTTTTCAAGCCAAATCTGACCAAACGTTCTTTTTCATCGCTTGCCAAAGCTGGAGATTCGCCCGTCGTTCCGCAAAACAGAATGCCGTCTGTTCCTTCTTTGAGATGGAATTCTATCAATTCTTCCAAAGCTCGCCAATCGATATCTCCATTCTTGAAAGGTGTTACCAATGCTACATATGAACCTTTTAACATAAATCAACCTCCGAAATATTTTTTTCAAAAAAAAAATTTTCTCTCATTATCGTCAATGAACAATTTGAGATTATTCCCCAAATCCTAAAGATAAATGTTTAATTTATTCAAGCTAAGATAAAGAGATAATGAAATACAAGAAAAAGGGAAAGGTGAAAGGTTGAAGGTTGAAAGCAAAGAATCCTTTGCAGTTCCCTTTTGGTAAAAGGGAAACGTAGAGAAGCAAGAAGAGTGGAGAGATAGGAGATGGGGATCGATGAGAAATGAAAAATTAAGAGGAAAAAAAGAAATGGGAAAGGTGAGAGGTGAAAGGTGAAAAGTTGTAAGTAAGAAATCATTTATCATCCTGAGCTATTTACCTTGTCATTCTGAGCCCTTCGGCTTCGCTCAGGACA